>JAUWMK010000177.1 GCA_030613185.1 Promethearchaeum sp. | reverse complement strand
TTTTGTATTCCTTCGACAAACATTTTCCGCCTTTTTTTTCAGCGATTTTTCGCATGTCAGATATTGTGTATTTTCTTTTTTTATCATGGTAACAAACACGACACCAAGATCCACGCTCTATACTGCTGGGTGATGCTTTCCAACGGTGTCCTTCTTTACATTCCCATTCAAGTTTTATGATTGCGTTTTTGTATTCCTTCGACAAACATTTTCCGCCTTTTTTTTCAGCGATTTTTCGCATGTCAGATATTGTGTATTTTCTTTTGTTTTGGCTGTTGCATTCTGGGCACCAATTCCCGTATAAGATATTATATGGTCTTGCCATCCATGTATGTCCTTCTTTGCATTCCCATTCGAGTTTTGTGACTGTATTGAAATATTTTTTAGAAAGACATTTCCCCCCTTTCGATTCAGCCATTTTTCGATATTTTTCAAATTTAAATTCTTTTCTTATTTTACGGCATTGCGGGCACCAAGCTCCTCGTTGGATGATGATATAGGGGGACTTCCATGTATGCCCTTCTTTGCATTTCCATTTGAGTTTTGTATTGTTATTAACATATTCCTTCGACAAACACTTTCCTCCCTTCGAATTGGCGAGAGTTTGCATATATGTGATATTATATTTTATTTTATTTTCGGGGATATATTTTGGGCACCAACTTCCTTGAAGTATTTTATATGGGGCGGCTTCCCATCGATGCCCTTTTTCGCATTCCCATTCAAGTTTAGTTTTATTATTTACATATTCTTTCGATAGACATTTTCCTTTATTTTTCATGGCAAGTTTTTGCATTATTTCAATATTATACTTTTTTTTTCCTGAGACGCATTCTCGATTGGCTGGCGTGGGTAAATTTGTATCGAAAGGTGCGATTTTTTTTTTTATATCAATCATAACCATCGAAATATTAATCTTGTTTATTCGGGCTCTTTAAATATGATTGGATTAAGTGGCGGTTTTGATTCGGAAATGAATGTTGATCAACTAGTTTTTTCGGTTATATTTAAAGGATGTTTTTAAATTTAATTAATAATTATGGATTCAAAAAATGATTCGTTTGGACCGATTAAAAATCTTGTTTGTAAAATAGGAAATTTTAACAACCGTATTACTTCTCTATTGTTCAACAGAGAAATATCAAAGGATGATTATAAAGTGGGAAAAATGACTATCTGGATTCCGGGCTTCATAGCAGGAACTTTTTTTTTATTAGGGAGAGGCCAATTCGATATTAAAGCCTCAAGTAGAGCTGCAAGTTTGTTAGGTTACAGATTTCAACGGAATGGTCAAGGGGATCATAAAATTTGGAAAAGACATCCTTTTAGTCTGACTATCTGGGATAATATGTCTGCAAGGGATTTTTGTATGAATTTGTTTTTAGGATCTCAAAATAAAATTGCAATTTCCGAAGAAGAAGCAAAAAATTTACTCAGAAGCGGAATTATACCTGAGCGATTATATGATATCTTAGATTTAAAAAGGAGAAAAAAGCCAAATAAAAGAAAAAAATCGGGAAATATTAAAGATTATTATTATTAAAAACAATAATATTAAATTTGTATGTTTTAAAGATGATCTTATGAAAGCTTGGACAATTCAATGGTATCATTTCTGGGAAAATTTAAAAAAACAAGGAAATATTACCAACATTCCGGAATTCTGGGATGAATTCTATGGTGAAGATGAAAAAAGCTTTTACAATAACAATTATCAATGGTTAATGGATCAGATGGATCAAAGAGGGCTTAAAAAACCTCGGAAATTATCTTATCCTATTTATTTTTGGATTCAATGGAAGAATACATGGAAAAGAAAACCTGATTTAAGACATTACGTATGGGATGCCCAGAAAAATATGCCCTATATAAGAATTGAATGTGATATTCCCGAAGAAAATATTCTAATATTTAATCATGATAATTGGTGTCGAACTTTTCAAAACGGATACCTTCCTGATTCAATAGAAGACTTTGACACATATTGGGAAAATTTAAAAAACATTGAAGCCTTGTCCACGTTTCAATATCCTTTGAAGCAAGGAAAATTTTACGAATTACAATCAAAAATCGTAAAAAGTTGGGAGAAAATATTTGATTTAAATTATAACGTCCCTGATGATAGCGTTGATCCTAAAAAAAAGCAAGAACAACGCGTTATTGGAACAGTATGGAAAATTGATTTGGATTGGGTTACAGATGTTACACATTTTAATGGGAGAAACGAGCATAATTATTCTTGGGAAATCCCTGAAAAAATAAAAAATAAACATTTATCTTTATCCGAAATTTGCTAATCTTTTCAATCGCTCATTGTAATTTTTATTGTAATTTCTCGGGCATTTAACAATCATTTCGATTTTTAATTCCTTCGAAACGGGGTTAAATTGAACGGAAATTCCTTTTTATTTCTTAAACCTTTTTGATTTTTTTTGATTTTTTTAATTTATCAAAATCGATTGTGATAACCAATATATTTATTTCATTTGGACCTGGATATACACTGTTGATAATTATATGAGAATTTTTTGCGATATAATTTAAATATCGGGTGGGCTTTCGGCAATTTATTTTCCAGCAAATGCCGATGGGTTAAACCGCTTTCGTGAACTAAGCGCTCCATTTTGAGATATTTTCTAAAAATTCGTTCATAGTGATCTGAATATATATTACGGGTAATCGAAGTCTTTAAATACCGCACATTTTAGTTTTGATTCAAAAAAGCAACAAAAAAGCAACAAAAAAGCAACTAAAAAAAAAGGCGTTTAAATTGACCAAAGGGAATCGGATTCTTCCAAAATAATTCCGATTCTATTCGTTTTGTAATCCTTCTTAAAATCGGATCTGTTGATGGGAGCTTCGATTCGAGCAGATATTTCTCCAACAATCCCGATTTATAAACTAGATAATTTTTTTCCTCATCTGAAAGTGAATCTGGATCATCATGATATTGATAAACATATTTATAGAGTGCTCTGGGAAAAGACCTATATTTTAAATCAATTTGGGGATAATCAGGAGAATATATATTTTCCAAAATATCGGGATTAAATGACTCTGTATCGTATAACTCTGAATCAAAATAAAAATATCTAAGATTTATTAGTCTTTTTAAACTATCTGGTAGGGATTTTATTTGATTATAAGCAATTGATAAATGCTCTAAATTTAATAAATTGCATAGAGATGGGTTAATTTTTTCTATATTATTAAAACCTATATCTAAAATCTTTAAATTGTTTAAATTTTCAATCCAATTCGGAATTTTCTTTATTTTATTCCCCGATAAATTTAATTTTTTCAAGGATTTTAAATTTTTTATAGCCATGGGTATTTCAGTCAACTGATTCGACATTAGATTTAGGTCTTCCAATTTTGATAGTTTGGAAATCCAAAATGGTAGCGTTTTTAGATCACTTGAAAACAAGTTTAATTTTTCTAACTTGATCATTTTTTTAATTTCATTGGGCAATTTTTTTATTTTATTTCCTGCTAAATCCAATTTTTTAATTGATGACGAGTCGGAAACTGAGAAATTTAGATTTGAATTCGGAAAATATATTTTAAGGCTTTCTAATTTATCGAGATTGTCAAAATTCAATGGTTTTGGAATCTGAATTGAACCGACTATCAATTTTTTTAAAGATGTTATCCTATTTATCACATTGAAATCTTTAATTGAAGGCGATTTCAAATTTAATGTTTCCAAAGGTGCAAACTCGCCAAGCCATTCGGGAATATTTATAGGATACATCAATTCCAAATTTCTTAAATCGGGCAAATTTTTAATAAATTCAGGGATTTCACCTAAACTATTGTTTTTTAGTCTTAATTTTTTTAAAGTAGAAATTTTACTCAAATTTTTTTTTGTTTCGTGATAAAAAAATCCTTCTAAAGATAGATCTTCCAAAGGTGCAAACTCGCCAAACCATTCAGGAATTTCATCTATGCCTATTGAAGCCCAATGAAATTTACGGAGATTTGAGAGGTTTGATAGAAAATTCGGAATATTAATTCCGTACTGGCTTAAAAAGGTAAACTCCCTAAGGTCTTTTAAATTACCAATGCCAAGCGGAATTTCGTCAAGATTTTGTTGATTATAAATTTTTAAAGTGGAAAAATCTCCGATGAATTCTGGTGGTTGCATATTTAACGATAAACTTTCTAAAGGATAATTTTTAATCCAGAATAAATTTGAATATGTAAATTCAGGGATATCTCTAAATATTTTTAATTCACGGATTTTTAATTCTTTAACACCCCCAGGAATCTTTTTAATTTCACAATTTTTTAAAATGAGGCAGTGTAACTGTGAAAGATCGCTGAAATTTTTGGGTAAAGTTATCTGGCCATCTGATTTCCGAATGAACGATAAATGAGTCACATGGTTATTTGTGATCGCGTAACTCGATCTCGTATTCAAATTTTTTTCGTGTTTTTTATTTTCATCATCTTCTTTATCATCAAATTCAAGAAGCGGAAAATGTATCTGCTTTTTTATCTCCTCGATTACTCGTTGTTCTTCAATCGGGAGTTTAGACAGTTCTAATTTTTCGTCTGTAATCATCCATAATCACCATTTTTTTAGAGAGACAAAAATATTTCTCTCTACTATATTTACGGCTTTGTGACCCCGTCTTTAAATATGATTTTATATGAAAAAATTTTCGAAAAGTATGAGATAATAGAAAAGAAGGAATTAGAAGGGGCGATGGAATTATATTTTATGTGGAAATTGTTGAATTTTTTTTGTTAAAAAAAATATTATCGAATTGAGGGCGGTTTTTGGGAATTTTAATTTTTGATTTTTTTAATTATTTCAAATGCTGAGATTTTGGGTGATGTTTTTCGAGGGAATATGGCTGAACGAACGGATGGATGGATGGTTGGTTAGAAATAAAATGGATATTTTATTTAGCCATGACGGGATGAAACATCAAAACCTTTATAATTCCCTTTGTTCTTTAATCTCGAAATGAGACAAAATTGAACGGGATTTAATCCTGTAATTTTTGAATTATCAATATTTTATCTTTTTGACCGAAGAATTCCCAAGCATTTTTTATCGACATTCTTTTCAAATCGAATTTTTGGATGGATGGTTCTTTTTTATTATTTTGTCTATTTCGGTTTTTCGTGATTTGTATTCCGTAAATCGAAGTATCGTTCTTATTTCTTATAAAAGGCAGCTTTAAAATGGATCTAATTGCCAAATATGAAATGAATTCGATCATTGAAAGTCCTGAAATTGAATTAGGGCAAGGATCACGGTAAGTTTTTTTTTCGGTAGCGAAATATTTCCAAATTTTCATAAACTGATCTAAAAGAGCAAGCTCAAGTGCAGGAAAACCAATTAATAAAATACGCACAGGTCGAGATTTAATGATTTTTCTTAGATAGATATTCTTAAAAATCTTGTGATGGTTAAGGAGATTATCAAAATATTCATCATCGTCAATTAGTATATCTTGATAGGATCCATGACCGAATTTTTCCCAAATTTGCGATATGGATGGATCCGAGATCGGATTGATTGACAAACTCATTAAGAGTTACATTGAGTCTGTTGTTTTTCTTTAAATATGATCGGCATAGTGGATGATTTTTATGCTAGAATTTATTTGAATTCAGAAGAAAAAAATGTTAAGATCCGAAAATGGAAAAATAAAAAATTGAAGTAAAAAAAAAAAAAATCGAAATTAAAAACGTCTTCTAAAAATATTCTTAATTCTGTATTTGAGAGATCTTGTTCTGTATCTGAGATTTCTTGCCACAATAGGACCTTTGGATATCGCAGCGGTTGCAACTGCGCCCGTAACTATCACCGTTCCAATAGCATTTTTATTTTCCTTAACGAATTCGGCAGATTCTGAGTCAATAATTTTTTTACCTAAATCGGAAAAAAATGTTTTTGTATTTTCTAAAAATTCACCCATGATAACCAATATACCAATTTCGTTTAATCTATTCTTTTAAATATAAACGCTCTGCTAAACAATTTCGATTCAGAAATCAAGAACTATTAACATCTAATAAGCTATAATTACGCAATCTAACGGCTGATTTGTAGAGATATCTTGGTAAATATTCGAGAATGAAGCTGTGCTGATTATTTTTTTATTATATTTTCATGAAATCTTAACAATATTAATAAATATTGATTGAATGTCATCATTTTCACTATATCATAGTTAAAAATTGGTGATTTCAAGCCAAAAATCATCTTCACTAATGTATAGTGAACTTTACAGTATTTAACTCATCCAAAATACCATCAATCTATCCATAACTACACCAATACCATCAGATAATCCAGATAATCCGCCTCCTCATAACCATCATAATTACCCCGAACATAAGGGACATTTATATCCCTTTGGAGGGCATATCTTTTATTCAATTTTCAGTTTAATTGACATCAATTGTTAGTTTAATCGACATTAGTTGTCAGTTTGGTTTTTAGGATAGCCTCACTTCGGAGCAGGCTCCTTCGTTCAGTAGTGATGTTATGATGGGAAGGAGGAGGTGGGGTTGATATGATGGAGGTGGTGAAATTATCGGGATGTTATGATGATATATTGAGCAGAAAGAGAAAAAATGACCGAGAATTACTCAGTCAGATGGTCATCTACACCTAGGTGCGGATGATCGTGATATTCGAAGTTTTTATTTCTTCCTTTTTTTCATTAACCGCCGGAGGTCTATAATTGGAAAAAGCAAGACTAACGCGATGAAGATTTTTTCTTTTTCTTGCGCTTACTTATTTTGGATTCAAGAGCAATGGGCCTATTCTTTCCGTTAAACATCTTATATTTCCTTTCTTCTTTAATTTCGCTTTTATTTTTTACTTCTTGAACCTTTCGATTATGGTTTTTTGCATATGTCATATACGCTGAAAAAACAGTCGCGACCATAATAAAAGATATTCCCAAAAATTTAATTTAGATCAAGATTTAGAAGAAGTCCAAAAACTTTTATCGGCTTTGAAAATTTTGATCGATTATTGCAATTAAATTTGCTTTCCAGTCGTTGAATGAATCGGAACCCCTGAATATTATAAAAATTTTATTTTCAATGATCTACTTTAACCAATCACCAATTTTTCATTTTGACGTTATTAGTCATTTTAATGCGGTTATGTAATTTTCTATTTCGTGATCTTTAAAAACCGACAAAAAGTGAAGTATTTTCATAATTTTACTGGGACCTAAATCATAATGTTTTCCAATGTGTCTATAATTAAAAAACACAAGCGGAATTTTTGTTACAATATCATTTCCATAAGAAACCCTGAAAGTATTTCTGACTTTTTTATTGTAATAGTTTTTAAAATGTTTATTACCTATACGAGGGGCCCCAAATGTAATACAACACAGATCGATTTCATTGTTTTTATTTTGGTTTTTTGAATTATATGCTATATCCTCTGCACATAAATACGCTAATGCGCCCCCTAATGAATGACCTGATACAATAATCTTTTTTTGGGGGTGGTTAGCGATATGACTGCTTAAAAAATCTTGATCTTCTAACGAATTCTTAAATTCTTTTTTGAATATATCAATGAACCCTTTATGAATTAAGATTTTATTATTTAGGGCAGTGTATGGTTTAATTTTTTGAAAATCGATATTAAAATTGAAACCGAACTTGGATCTGGATTTAGATTTTTTTTTTGGTTGATCAGTATTTAGAGGTTCGAATATGGCAGTTAAGTTTGCTCTCCAATCATTAAAAGAATCACTACCTCTGAAAATTATAAAGACGTTGTCGGCAAAATCAATTCCGAAATATCCTTGGATAACTTTGTTTGTTAAATTGAATGGTTGAACGGATTTAAAAATTTTATTTTCAATGATCTCCTTTAACCAATCATTTTTATTGGATTTTTCCCGATTATATGATAACTGACAAGCGATAGCACATTTTTCAAGAAGAGGTACGGAAACAGTGTTTGGCTTTTGTTGGCTTGATTGGATGTTTATCTTTTTTATGATTTTGAGATATATTGATAGGTCTTTTTCTAAAGCAGAAACAGTAGAATCAACAGAATCAATATAACAAGAGATTTCATTTAGATTTTTGGCGATTTTTGAACCTGATTGTTTTTTTTCAATATTTTCCATAACATAATATTGGCTCTAAAAACGTCTTTTAAATAAAGTGTTTGAAAGGCCTTTATTTCGGCTTGTTTTTGTTTGTTTTTGATTTATATTTAAATCACTTGATTAAAATTGATATATATATTGTTAAAAAGTTAGTATGTTTTTCATTTAAATCACCACAAAAATAAGGGAAGATTATGTCAACTGCAGATATTCAAGTTATTTGGGAAAATTCAAATGACGGATGCGAATATAATAAGTATCATAATCATCTCCTTATTTTTTCTTGTTTTGAATCATGTTTTGTTTCAACGAGTGATTCTTCGTTTACTACAACAAGCACCACAATAGATTATGTTGAAGATAGTGATTCGGATTATTATGTTCCTTTTGAAATGATCCCTGACAGCGAGATCGCAAAAATCCTAAATCGTCCTAAAAAAATCGATCCATGGCTTAAAAAACTAAGTAAATTTAACGGTAGAAGTAATGTACCAAAAGGAAAATACCACAATAAAAAAATGAAGTTTAATAAAAAAATTCCAAAGAAAGGGAACTTCAGAAAGAAATAAAGTTTATATTAACAGATTTAATCCAGATTCAGACCGAATTGAGTATTTTTCATTATACATTAAGAAAATTGGATGATTTGCAGGTAAAATATTTTCCAGTAGATATCGATGAGATATGCCTCCTTCATGAACCAAGCGTTCCATTTCACCCAAACAAACTTCTTTTCCTGTAGATAAATCTTTTAAAATTATAGCTGTAGGATTTTGATAAAATCTATAAATGTTTTCAAATGGTTTTCGGGATTCGAATTCAAGCGATTCGTCTATTTCTTCTGTATTTAGCAATTCATTTAGTAATTTTTGGCCAGTTTTTGAAAGATTGAAACAATTATATCCTTCTCTATGATATTCGATTTCAAATAATAACCTAAATAATGTTTCTCTAGAAACACCATGAAAAGTCTTAATTTTATTTCCCTTAAAACAAAAATTTTTTAGATTTTCAATAGCGAAACTGAAACTATTAAAATTTTCTATTTTATTATGAGAACAGTTGAAGTTGAAATATTCTAAATCTTCGGTTTTTGGAATGTTTTCGAATGATTTAATATTATTTTGCGAGAAATCAAGATACTCTAAATGGACTAAATGTTTTAAATTGCTTGGTAAGAGTTCGATTTCGTTACTTGATAAATTTAAATCGATTAGGTTGTTTAGTTTTCCGAGTTCGGCGGGAATTTCTCTAATATGGTTGTTTGATAAATTTAATATACTTAAATTTCTCAACTTGCCGATTTCAACAGGGATTTCTTTAATTTGATTATATAT
>JAUWMK010000325.1 GCA_030613185.1 Promethearchaeum sp. | reverse complement strand
GAACATATATAGTGAAATGAAGACCAAGTTTTGAATTTATTGGTTAATACCACAATTGTGTGTTGATTTTGACACTAGATTATTTTGAAGATTAATGAAAAAAAAGGAAAAAAAGAAAAATTTTCATAAGATTGGTGATTTTTTGATAGTGAGTTCAAATGGTTGAACAAAAATATCTAAAAAAAATATTGCCTTTCTTTAATGAAGGGACCGATTTCTCAAAAATTTCAAAACCTACAGATGTTCTTGATTTAAATTTTACAGATCTAAAAGATTTTGACCCAAATTGGAAACCATTTTTTGAAGAAGCTAATGAAGAATTAAAAACTATTAAAGATCTCGCACAGAGCAAAGATGATTTAATAATAGAAGGATTGAATCCTTCTGAAACCCGCAAACTTGGGATCATTGCTGAAATGATATTTTGGCATATGACTCAGATCGCAGAGTATGGTGAAAAGCAAAAAAAAATTGTCTTCTTTGGATTGGGTAATGCTGGTAAAACTAGTTTACTTACGGCTTTATCCGAAAAATACTCCACAATGAAGGAAGTGTTACCAACACGTGGATTATCACGCCAGCAAACCAACATTTTTGGTTATCAGGTTTCAAGTTTTGATATGGGGGGGCAAGAAGAATACAGAAAAAGTTATTTTGAAAAAGCAGATATGTACTTTTCTCCAACCGATATCCTTGTTTACTGCATAGATATTCAAGATACAGACCGTTACGATGAAAGTTTAGAATATTTTAAAAAAATTCTTGATACCTATAAAAAATACAAGCTTTCAATGCCGGTTCTTATCGCTTTCACAAAATTTGATCCTGATCTCATAAATGATGAAAAATTAAATGCAAATCGCATTAAATTGATTGATAAAGTCGAGAAAATCTGTGAAAATTTTGAAGTTGGATATGTAAATTCATCGATTTACGAGCGAAACTCAATCGAAAACTTATTTTCACTTTCACTTAAACGTGTTTCGACAAGCGGAGGCGTTATTCAAGAATTTTTGGAACAATTCACTAAAAATATTGAAGCACGGGCCACATGTCTAATATCATCCACTGGATTGGTGTATGGAACTTATGGTGAAACACACCAGGAAGAAGAAATGTTGAAAAATAGTGCTGCATATTTGCAAAATTTATACCTTTTCCACATTACCCAACAGGGACTTAAACTTCAAAAAGAAGATGTTTATAGTTTACAGTACCCCAGAAATAATCTACACTTTATTTCAGAATATATTACTTCTGCTGAAAATGATGGTGGACTTGTGTATCTTTGGATACTAACACAAAATCTACGTAAAGAAATATTAGGTATTCCAAAATTCAGAGAGGATTTATTACCCTTAATTAAACTTTTTCTATAGTTTAAATTATTCTATATAATTTTTTTACCAATTCATTCAATTTTTTTTCAAGTTTTTCAATTTCACTACTTTTCAATTTCACCGACCTATAAAATTCTGTTAATTTTTGAGCAACTACCGCGATTTCCTTCATATTGAAAATGTTAGCTCGGTTTGGGAGGATTAATGGAATATTTTTCAAATCTTTAATATAATATTGAAGGTAATTGCCCCTGACATGCGTAGAATTAAAATAAATTCTATAATATTTTGAAATTAGTTCCGAATTTAAAATTCCGAGTAAATAGAAGAATTCTTCCTCTGGAGTAGAAAACCATTTATCAGGATCATATAAAATTGAGTTTTCTAGTGGATTCTCTGAATTTTTCTTTCGAATCAGAAGGATTAGGGAGTTATTTGCATAATATTTTAGGAAATCTATTGCTGCTTGGATTTTAATTCCAAATAACTTAATAAAAATTTTAGGATTTGCTTCAAATATCCACTTTTCTCGCAAAGATCCATAGTCTCCAGCATTTTTATCAAATATTTTTGGATCATATTGAATCCATAATCCTTGCCATGCAATATGAAATCTTTCTACATGATGTCGGCTTGTAATTGCATGTTTATATGTTTTATCGTTGATAGGAGGATTTGAGGTTATCATTTTTATTTTAATATTACCAGTATGAACCCCTTTCCTTAAATCATAAGGGGATCCAATATCCCCCAATCGAAAAGTATCGCGATTCTCAATTAATTTCCAAAAATGTTCCAATAGTTCAATTTTTTTAGAGTTTAATGATGCTGAAATAATATTTTTAGGTGATTTCAAATAAAAGGACTGTAAAACCTGGTTGATCGGATATGTTAGACCATTTTGAAAAAACGCATTTAATTCATTGATATCTTTAATTTGGAATAATTTTGTTTGAAAATTAGAAATGTTGGAATTTTTCTGAGCTAATTTTTGAAAAATGATGATAATAGGATAAGTTGATGAGCCTTTAAACAGTTTTAAATGCGAGACATCGATAATATATTCAATATGGGTCTTTGTAAGTAGGATTTTTCTTATTATTTCTCCATAATCTGCAACAAGCCATTTGTTGGTGATGATAATTCCAGCCCAACCACCCGGTTTCAATAAGTGATAAATTCTTTCTAAGAAAATAATGGAAATATCGAATTTTTTATTAGCACATTCGTATTTATTTTTAAAAATTTTCCATTTATTGTCTGGAATTGCACGAGATTCAATGTATGGTGGATTTCCGATAATTATATCAAATTGATTGGCAATATCCAAGTCAGATTCTAGAAGTGAATCAATATTTTTCCATACAATCCCTTTTATTGGTGTTTGCTTTGCAATTTTTATTGCTGTCGGATCGATATCATATCCGAAATATTGAGTTTCAATGCTTTTTTTATTTTTTAATGCATATTCTAAATCTTTCAACCACCAATGAGTAAGAAATCTACCAGTTCCACACGCAATATCGGCAATTTTCAAATTTTGTTTACTAAAGCTACTCTTAATATACTCAGAATTTTTTTTATTTGGAGTTTCTTCATTAATGCTATGTTTAACTAGATTTATTATAAAAGAAATAATTTTACGCGGAGTATATACCTTTCCTGGCTCTCTTTGTTTAGGATCCTTAATTATTATCTTAAATTTTCCGTTTTCTGGAGAAATTTCATGTTCATAAAAGAATTGATAAAGTGAACCCAGTGGATCTTGTTGATCTGGAGCATATGAAAGTAACTCCGAATACTTCATACTATTATTCAGCAATTCCTTCATAAAATTGTGCCATAAGTTTCGTATTGTATTTAATTTATAGAGATCTTTTTTATCATCTCTTGATCTCTTAACATATTCGTGAAATTGTTTTTCTATTGATTGATAAAAATGATTTTTCATAACATTATTTCACAATTTAGACAAAGTAAAGCGTATATTTAAGTTCCTACTATATATATTCGATTTTTTTCTAATTTTTTTTTTACATATTTCTTTTAAAATATTATTTCTCGTAAAAATTCTGTTCTGTGTATCACATATTTCTTTAAATTAAATCTCTATTGTGCGGAATACTTATATTGCAGTATGAGAATCTATAGTTGTAATTATAAAGAAAGATTCTTTAAAAAAGAAAAATGAGGGGAAATTCTAATAATAACATCGCAGCAAATTCAAAGTAATAATAAGATTGTTCTTAATGTTCAAATTCAAAAGTTAAAAAACTCAGAAATGCCGTGTCAGTTTTTGGAAATGATGGTTGCTGAGATATATTTTAAAAAAGGCGTCGAAATTATCCCAATGAAGGATGGTAATTGTTATCAAATCTCATTCAATCATATTGAGTGCTTGGAAATGTTCATCGATCAATTTATATCACAATGCAAGTTTCCCCAACCAGAAATAAAAAATCCTTTTACTATTCAATTTGCTTTTGAACTTATTCCTAAGATTTTTTTCGATAGGGATTTAATCCTTTCGATTAGAAGAAAATTCAAAAAGCTGGGCATTCAAATTCAATTGAACCTTGAGACCCAAATTCATGAACTTATTTTTCCAAACGAAGAAAATTATGTTCTATGGCTTCTTGAATTTATCCAAAGAAAGTCCAAAATATGTTGAATTTTTTTATCTTATTTTACGTGGATATTTTATCATAATTTGAAATCAAAGGTGAAAATTGGCGAAAGATTTTGTTTCTAATATGTAAAAAAACGACAAAAAAAAATTAAATCAATTTCTAATTGAAAATTTCATATTTTGAAAATTTTCTTAAGTAACAGTGGGACTCCCAATGAAGAAGTAAGAATAAACAAGCAGTATTTAAAGCCTCTTGTAATAAAGTATATTCCTGGAGATAGGTCAAAAAGAAGCCCTAAAAGGAATAAAACTCCAAAATTAATTACAAGACCAATAACTATTGCTAAAATTCTATTTAACACGGATAACTTTTTAGGGTCGTATTTCACTTTTTCTTCTTCAATTGGATAAGCAATTGCCATACCCAGAAAAAGACCACAAGAAAGAGCAAGATAAATAATATTTTCCTGTATGCCTGGCCAATCGGGGTTATTTATAACAAGTAAATATAACAATAGGGAACTAAATATCCATAATCCTAATGAAAATGATACTCCGATAAGAATTTTTTTCTTCATACTCCACTTTCCAACAATTGAGGAGAGTTTCGGTTCAAAATACATATATGCTGTAATTACTAACAGCCCCAGCATTAATCCTCCGATAACATCCTGAAGATCATGTACACCTATTATCAATCTTGAAATTGGTATCATAATCATAAGAAACATCGTGAATATTCGCCATGGAATACGTTTTTTCTTTTCTTCACCTTTGAAACTAAAAAATGTAAAACCGTAGAAGCTCATAGCCCCGCTTGCATGTCCGCTTGGAAATCCATAACCCTCTTCTTTACCTACGCTATCAGCAATAAAATTTGAATCAGGGCGCGGATCCATAAATAAACTTTTGAAAAAGTCTGTGAGATGCAATGAAATAACCAATCCAATTAGCAACCTCTTTGCAAATCTTTTATCTATTCCAAAAAGGAAAATGCAGTAGAATAAAATATAAATTTCTTCGCCACCAAATTCTGTAATAATATTGAATATATCATACAAAATGCCTTCACTTACAAAAAACGCTCCATTTAATCCAAACGCTAATAAAATAACGCCAATAAAAAGAAATAAAGCTGAAATTATTATGTTAATATGGATTTCGCGTTGCGAAATTTCATAATAAGGTTCATATTTTTTTTTTTCATCACTCATATTTTTCACCGTGAGGTTTATTATTCTCCTTTATAGTTACAAATGTTTCGAAAATGTAAGTATAGAACATTAGTAATTTTTATTTAAAATCAGTCAATGATTAAATAATTTCGACAATATTTTCTCCTATTTATTTTCTTTGTTTCTTTCGAAATTTCACACATATTTTCATAGTTAAAGTATTAAACACACACTCCCATTTGTA
>JAUWMK010000044.1 GCA_030613185.1 Promethearchaeum sp. | reverse complement strand
GAACCTGGGCAATCAACAATTCTCGAAATTATTAATTTAATGAAGAAAGAAAATTGCACAATAATTGTCACTTCCCCTCAACACTCAGTTAAAGATGCCCTTGAAATTGCACGCGCAACCGGAGCAAAATTTGCTGAAATGAGCGCGATTCCCGGTATTTTTGAAAAATTTCAAGTTATAGATTATATATCCATGATTGAATATTGCATGATTGCACTAAGAAATCCCGTAGATGTTGAACCAGAAGATTCAATTAGTGGATTTTTTTCTTGGAGCCTTATCTCTCTTATTGGGTTAAGTTCAACTGCTTTAATTCTTTCAATAAATAGAAAGGGTGTTATTATTTCTAGAAATATCAAATAAATGAAGTGAATTAAATGATAAACACTGTTCTGGTTAATGAAAAGGAAAATTTAGTATTAGATTTCCTTTATTATTGGAATCGTCCAATAACAGCAGGACGTCTTAAATCTAGATTAAAATTTAAGCATTCAACACTAAATTCTATATTAAAACGGTTGGAAGGGCAAAAATTACTAGTCTGGGAGAAATACAAGGAAATTAAACTTACTGAAAAAGGAAGGGAATCTGCTATGCATGTTTCTAATCATCATTTCATTATTGAAAGATTTTTAAAAGAATCTCTAAAATGTTCTGAAGAATTAGCTCATAATGAAGCCTTACGTCTTGCAGGAGCTTTTAGTTGCGAATTAATTGAAGAGATATGCAAAAAATTAAACATCTCTCACAACGATTCTCATGACCATTTTTGTGATATACGCAAATATTTCACCGACTAAAATTTATAATCGAAAATTTTTTCTTTTTTTGATTATTTTAAATATTGATGAGTGCTGAAAGTGAAGAATTAAACAATACCTTCAAAGCTTTATTTTTTGGACCTTTTTGGGCAATAACGAAAAAAAAGGAGATACATTACAGCCTTGAAGAAAATTCACATACAATTCATCAATTAATCCTAAAAATTATTACAGATTTTCCCAAATTAGAAGAATATTTCTTTGAAGAAGATAATATTGCTGATAATACCTCGATTATTATTAATGGCGAAGATATTCGTGGAGGAGTGGGTTTAGATACAATTATTTCCCCAAATGATAGAATTACATTTTTTAAAGCGGCAGGGGGAGGTTAAAATATATGTCAGATGCAGAAGATGAATTAAAAAAAATAATTAAAACTCGCACTAGCAAAAAATCAAATCCGGTTTGTATTTTTATAAAAGTTCGTGAAGCTAAAGATGTGGTTGATTTAAAGATGAAAGATCTAACAGAAGGCCTTCTTGAATTACGGGTTTCTAGTAAGAATGAGCATTTCCCTAAGTGGTATACTCACGGGTATATCGTTGCTTTACCTAATCTTAGGTTAAATTATAAAGATATTAAGAAAAAAGAACAAATATTGGACGTTTTAACAAATCCGAACCGAATAAAACAACCCATCACAAAACAAATAATTTCAAAGTTAGATAAAGATTTTGGTGGAATTATTTCTGATGGAAAGAAACTCTTTTTCAGAACCGAGAAATTCAAGAAAACCAAGGACCCTTTCAAGGTTCGAATGAAAACAATGTAAAAAATTCGAAATATTGAGAAAATATTTTTTCTAATTTTAATTTACCCAATAACCACCCCAAAAAATATATAGTTGTTCCTTGATATTTTACTAAGGATAAATGGATTGAATTCACTTGACACCCACATCATCTTCAAAAGCAAAAGCCAAAATTAGACTTTGGAAACAAAATTTTCTAGATTTATCAAATCGCAACCCACAACTTAATTTTTCTACAAAAAGATATGTTGAAGTAATATCGCCTAGTTGTTCAACGATTTTTAGAATACTTGTTATAATGGGGCAATCATGTACTTTTCCCCTAATTTATAAACCTCCTTCAAGAAAGCGTAAAAAATCCAAACTAAATCAACAAAAAACACCATTTAAAGCTAATCCCGAGCCTGAGTTATCTGATTCTTCAAAAGAAACACATCGATTAGCTCTTGAAAAAATTAAAAGTAATGCCCGATTAACCGAATTTGTTACAGAATTAACAGATTCAACATTAAGGACTAGAATTAAGAAATTCCTTCAAAAAGCAAAGGAAATGGAAGAAGAACGAGGTGTTAATGTATTATACATTACATTTGGATTACTAAAATGGAATGAAGTAGGGGATAATACTCCAATGAAAAGTCCATTACTATTTGTTCCAGTAAAAATTTCTTTAAAACCGCTTGAAATCGAGATTCTTGATGATGAAATAATGGTGAATCCTGCTTTAAAAGAAAAATTAAAAGGAGAAAATATAAAACTTCCCCCATTTCCTGAGGAATTTGATTCAATGAGTTTTGATCGGTATCTTAATGAAGTTTCTGATTTAATTGAGCGAAAATCAAGTTGGTCATTAGAAAAACGGTCATTTATAGGGACATTTGCATTTACTAAAGCTGCATTATTTGAAGATCTTGATGATCATGAAGATTTAATACTTCGTCATCCAATAGTTCGTGCTATTGCTGAAGAAAAAGGATTCGCGGAAGAAAAAGAGAATTTACCTGAAATTGAAGAACTCAGTGATAACTTAGATCCCACAACAAGTTATTCTATTTTAGACTGCGATTCTAGTCAAATGGAAGCCGTAATATATGCAAAATCTGGAAGTTCTTTAGTAATTCAAGGTCCTCCAGGAACCGGAAAGAGTCAATGTATTTCAAATATCATTGCAGAATGCTTGGCGGTTGGAAAAAAAGTTCTATTTGTTGCTCAAAAGCGCGCCGCTCTCGATGTAGTAAAAAAAAGATTAGATACTTGCGGAATTGGTCCTTTTTGTTTACAAGTACATTCACAGAACGCAAATAAAATCGCGATACTTAAGCAAATTGAACAATCAATGAATCTGGACACTGAAGGAATTAAAATTAAAAAGGGAAAATTTCAAGAACTTGGAATATTAAAAGAAAGATTGAATGATTACATTACTTCGACTCAATCTCCTTATGGGTTAATGAAATTGAGTTTTTATGATATAATCGGAAGAGCTTTAGCCCTAGATGATATTCCTTTGATATTATCTGAATTTAAAGACCCTAAAAATGTTTCTGAAGAGGAATTTATAGAAATTAAAGATCTTTTTGGGCAATTGGAGTTATTTAGAGATACTCTAGAACATTATGATCAAAATCCGTGGAGTGTTGCCAAAGCAAAAATTAAATTTCTATTACAAATTGCAAAGGAATTACAACTTGCATTAAATAAAATTTTATATTCATTTCAATATGTAAACGGACAATTAGGCTCTGAATTGAAAATACTTCATGATAAGTTTCCAAATGGAGTTGAAGAAAATGGGGAAGTCCCAAAAAATAGAACCCAATGGGAAAAAAATATTAATAGAGCAAAATATTGGATCTCTGCATTGGAATTATTTAATCTATGGCAAACTTGGGAGATAGATTATTCAGATCTTAACCAATATTTTGAATTAGATTCCATAATTAATTTCAACGAATTTTCTGAATTTTTTAAAAGTTTTGAGCAAATTAACTTAGCATATGAAAATGAATCGTCTCCCTCACAATCAATAACAAGTTTACTTATTACAAAAATAAATCAATACATTGAGAAAGTAAACAAATTAAATAACAGAATCATCGTTTTCAATTTAAAATCGGGATTAAAACCTATTTTGAATGATGAGGATTTTCAGGAATATTATGATTTTTTTAGTATGTTCAATGAAAATGCTCTAACTCTAGATGTTGATTTATTATTAGCTCGATTTACAACGGATTATTCAGGAGTTTTGAAAAAGCACGGACCTGAATATAATGCGGATAAGTTGAAAATTTTAAACTGTGTACGAAAAATTGCAAAGAAGCAATCTGTCTTAGGATATCTAGATAAGATCAAAAATTTTAAGGTTTTTGCAGGTAAACCCGATGGATTATCTCTAGATACCATAAAAATTATCATTGATGATTTTCATTTACTTTCAGATGAATGGAAAGAAACACACCCACTTGAAAATTTTCTTAAGCCTGTTTTAGTTATTGAATCCCTACCTTTAGGTCCAAGACAAGATCTTTGGGAAAAATATGAAAATTTTGCTAAAAGGTGGTTAAAGGATCTACCCCATTTGAATGAATGGTTTGAGATTATTAAAATTGAAAATAAACTTGAAAATCATGGCTTTAGTAGTATCTTAGAAAAAATTAAGAACCAAAGATTTGAAATTAAAGACAGTTCTAATTCTGAAACTATTGAAATTCCACTTGAGAAGCTATTTGAGAAAGCTTTTTATCACAAATTGTATGAAGATATCATATCCACGTTGCCGATTATCAACAATTTTGACATAAAGTACCATATGAAAACAATTGATAAATTCAGAAAAATAGATAAAGAGATTCTGGTAATAAATCGCTTGAGAGTAATTAAAAAATTGTATGATTTGAGGCCCAAAATAGATTTAAACATTTCTGATTCTCTACTGGCTCAATCTGGATTTATTAAGCGCGAATTAAAAAAGAAAAGGAATGTAAAACCTCTTAGATATAGTTTTAAAGAAGCTAAAGAATTTATTTCTCAATTAAAACCATGTTTTATGATGTCTCCTTTAGCAATCGCAAATTTCCTACCAATTGAGCAATATAACAATTATTTCGATGTTGTGATTTTTGATGAAGCTTCCCAAGTTACTCCTGAAGATGCTATTGGGGCAATTCTAAGAGGAAAAAGTCTAATAGTAGTTGGAGATTCACAACAGTTACCTCCCACAAATTTCTTTACAGCAAGTAGTATTAGTGGCGTTTCTGATTTTGATGATCTCGATGAACTTGATAGCAACTTGCAAACAATGGAAAGTTTGTTAGATGAATGCACAGGTATCGGTTTTCGAGAAAAGATGTTGAAATTCCATTATAGAAGCCGAAAGGAAGGTTTGATTGCCTACAGTAATCAGCAATATTATAATGGTAGATTATTTACATTTCCTGATATTTCTAATGAAGATGAGGGAGACCAAAAAAGCATTACTGAAACACAGATATCTGATGAGGAAAAATTAGAAAATTATCATAATATTGATGATTTGACAGCCATTGATTTTAGATATATTAAAGATGGTGTAAAGGTAAAAGCGAAAAATGTTATTGAAGCAAATTATGTGGCACAAGCTGTAATAAACCACTACAAAAGCAATCAAAAATATGGAACAAACTATTCTTTAGGTATAGTTGCTTTTAGTGTGGCTCAACAGGAAACAATTAGGTCTGCATTAGAGAAATTGATAAGAAGTGAGCCTTCAATAGAATCATTCATGAATAAGGATGAAGAAGAAAGTTTATTTATTAAAAATTTGGAGAGTGTGCAGGGAGATGAGCGCGATTTCATATTCTTTAGTGTCGGTTATGCAAAAGATCCAAAAGGTAAATTATCTTTAAATTTTGGACCTTTAAATCGTAGTGGTGGTTATAGGAGGTTAAATGTAGCTATTACAAGAGCTCGATATCATATTAAACTATTTGCGTCATTTTTACCTAGTGAAATTAATATAGAGAAGGTAAAAGCGCGAGGGTTGAGTGATTTAATTGGCTACATTAGATATGCAAGAAGCAATAAATTGACCAAAGTAAAAACTGCTTCAAAGAAGAAAATTTTTGATTCTGATTCATTTGAATCCAGTGTTAAATTATCTTTAGAAAAAGAAGGCTTTATGGTTAAAACTTTAATAGGTCATTCAAATTTTCGAATAGATCTTGCAATAATCGATCCAAAGAAACCTTCAAGATTCATACTTGGATTGGAATGTGATGGAGGATCATATAAAGCAGCACAAAATACTCGCGATAGAGATCGAATAAGAAATGAAGTTTTAGATGGTTTGGGTTGGGAAATATTACATATATGGGGCCCAAATTGGTACAACAATAGAGATCAAGTAATAAGGAAAATTAAGAGAAAGGTTAACCAAAGATTGAAAGAAATAGAAGTTTAAGGCATCTCGCGAAATATTTTTCTTCGTTTTTCTTTAATTGTTTCAATTATTTTCTTTTTGGTGATTATACCAACAAATCGGGAAAAACTCGCATTTCTAAGTTCACTTTGAATATGCTGTTCTAATATTTCCCATGTTTTTGCAGTAAATTCTGTTTCATGGGGAACAAAAATAATGAAAAAAACCAATTTCCTATTACCACGAAATGTTCTTAATATTAGACTTAAATTTCTGCCAAGCCTGATTTAATTGTAAAACTGCGGTCACGACGAAAGAATTTGCATGATTTCTATTATGATATTGTTTTTGAACTTCACTTTTTTCTTTTCTCAATTGGTTTTCTAGTTTTTCAAGTTTAGATCCAGTTACCATTTGATCTGATCTAGCCTTAGTCATTTCCGCAGCAGTATTTTTCCAATTTGATTCAGATTTATTCAATTTTGAAAATTTTCTGTTTAATTCTTTTAAAGTTTTTGAGTATTCTTTATAACCCTGAGAAACATATTTCAAATCATTTACCATTTCATCTTGAACAATGATATTCCGTTCAACATGAGTTACATGATCTTTTAGTTTTGCGAGATCTTGAGGTGTAATCAAATCAGATTTTTGATTTAGAAATTGAACATAGCTCCGCAAAGTTTCTTTTTGAAGGTTTAAATATTTCTTAAGCTCCTTGTTCGCTTTTTCCATATCATGCGCTGCGTTTTTAAAACTTTTTTCAATATTTTCTTCCAATCCAGCCAATTTACTGATGCTGTTCTCCAGTTTTTTATCAAAAGAAATTTGTTCTAGTTCAACATCTAATGGAAGAAATTCTTTAATGAGTTGAGACATATATTGAAATTTGGTATTTAAATTAAAAAAATTTGGGATTTTCTATTAGATCTTATATTTTTTTTTCAGTAACACAACCATTTTCTTAAATAACCCTAAATGGTGCTTTAATCCAAAATTTGGATGATTTTTCTTATTTTTTCCTCTAATAAAATCTGTAACGTCAAGATAATACATTTTAGCGGCATCATCTCCTGCTTCAAAAACCTTCTGAAGTTGTTTCTTATTAAGTAATGTTCCGTCTATATCGACTAAAACTGCAAATGCAGTTGCGGTGTATACTCTTTTTGTACCATCATCAAGGTTATCTTGTTTTGTCGTTGGAATTGTGGTTATATAATGCATATATGTGTTAATATCTCCCAATTCTGGATCTAAAACCTTAAAACCCTTAATCTTAACTGAAATTCTTGAAATAGTATAGTTTTCACGGAGTTTCTTGAGATTTCCTAGATAACGCATTGTGAAATTTGCTTCTTCTTTAGTTTCTTTAAGCATGGTGTATGCTGCTGAGTCTAAAACAGAACCCGCATTCATAATTCCTCCAATTAAAGCAGGTTTTCCCTTACCCGGTTTATTTTTCCGAACAATACCGACAAAAAATATTTTTTCATCATTTTTAACAAAAATCCCTAAATCTGCTGCCAAGGTTGCTTTTAACCACGAGGATTGGCCAATAATATCAAGATTAAGAAATTTTTCTTTTTTGATTTTGAATTCAGAGCATTTTATCCAATCTCCGTAATGACCCGGAAAATACATTTTTTCATCAATTAAATTATTATAATAATCCATTACAGATTTTTGAATTACATCTTTAGATTTATTTGATATGTTCCACGTTTTAGTTGTATAAGTTGCAAATTTCGTCTCAATACGTGGAGATAGTATATTCTTATATTTATCAATAGAATTTAATCCCAGAGTATGAGGTTCACCATTTTTAACATACAACCAAAGAGTATTTGATTTAATTTCACTCATTTTTAACCAACTTTTGAACCTGGTTTAACCTTACCCATATATTTATCATCAATTTTAAGGAGAACTGCTGTATCATCAACATCCGCTGCAAGAAGCATTCCTTTACTCTCGATTCCCATTATTTTTCTAGGTTTTAAGTTAACCAAAACTACAATTTTTGAACCTTTAAGATCTTCGATACTATACCAATTTTTTATTCCAGAAACTATTTGACGAGGATTTTCATCCCCAATATCCACTTGCATTATTAATAAATTGCGTGATTTAGGGACTTCTTCCACCTCTAAAACTGTTCCAATCCGTATATCTAAAGCATCGAAATCTTCATATGAGATATTAGTCATTATGGTATATTATAGGAAAAAAAATCAAAAAATGTTTTTCTTTTTACCCAAAATCAATTTTAAATTTTTTAATCTTCTTTAATAAGTTCCGTTTCAGAAATTATTTGACAGGAATCGCCATCACAATAAACAGTCCCAGCACTCTTTTCAGTAGTTTGCCACATTTTAATAGGCTTTAATTGAGCGACCCTCTTTTCATAGTCATCTTGTGAAATTGTCTCATACGGCATTTGCTTATATCCGGATTCTGTTAGTGGTAACATGCTTAAACCTTTTATTTTATCTTCAACGAAACTTAAAGCATATGGAATGCTGGATATTTCGTGTTCTTGGAAGGTTACAGTGATTGATACTTGATTATCACTCCAATAATGTTGATAATCTATTGCATTAGCTAACTGTTCCCACATTGTTGCATCTTTTTTTGCTCGTAGGAAATTATTCTCGTGGATTGGGAATTCTACAACCATTGAATTATCAGAATAAGCATCCTTTTCAATTGGATAATTTGCTTCTCTAAGTAAATCAACTAAGCTAGATTTATTCGAGATTCTAATACGTCTGATATAATATTCTGCATGAGGATAATGAATTCCTGGAGAGACTCCTGCCAAAAGACTAACTGTTCCACTCGGTTTCACAGTTGTTATCTTAATAGATTGAGGAACACAGAAAAAATCAGAATAATTCTCATCTAATTTACGTAAATAATTATAACCCTTATCACACCATTCTAAAATGTTCCTTCTTCCATGTTTAACAAAGGCATCGATTATTCCTGTTTGTGATGTACCGATCCTCCTATTTTTCCCCATTACTGCATTTGATTCATTCCAATGTGTGTTCACTAAAGTAACACTTTTTGCATAGAGATAGGCGAATTTGAGCGTTTCTTCAAATTCCTCATAGGAATCGTGCCTAGAGGGGAAAGTTTCAACTAAACAACATAACTCGAAGCTTTCTAGAGATTGTTCTCCGCACGGATTTACCCCAACTACCTTTTTATCCTTGTAATCTGGTTCAAATCCCATTCTGCTATAATTTCTTGCATTTTCAAGATAAATAATACCTGGTTCTCCATTTTTTGATATACCATCAACTATTTTAAAGTAATCCATACCATTTTTACCAATAATGGAATTATTACTTGCCCATCTATGATGATATAATGCTTCTTTATCTTGTTTACAATTAATATATTCTTCATCGTCGGCCGAACCCAAAGCAATTTGAGCTGATCTTCGAACATTCCCCGCAACAACGCATTTACCAATAAGATTCATCATATCAACAATATCAACTGAGGTTAATGATGACCCAATTCTCCTATCAAGTATTTGCTTCTGACTATCCAACATTTCTTGTAAAGGTGCAGGACCGGATGCGACACCACCAAATCCTCGAATTAATGTACCAGCAGGACGAATTTTTGAAAAATTATAAACCGGTATTGGATCTCCATCAAAATATGCTAGTAATAGGTATCGAAGTGCATGAACCCAACCTTCTCTTGAATCAGGAATTTCAAAAATGAAGGTTTCATTCTTTGGTTCTTTAATTAGTTGTTTTCCAGCACCCTTAGTATCGAACCCAATTCCCACGCCCAACATAAGTGCATCCATGCACCACTCGAAGGCTTTAGTTTTTTTGATATTAATATCTTCAGTAGAACAGAACCCGCAATTGTTAAGTGCCATACTGCCGTGTTTATCGATGAATTCCGTGCCCATCATCCAAAGCCCTCGACCAGGAGGAATAAATTTAAAATTCCAAATCTTATCAAACATAGTCTGGGCGGATTTCTGGGCCTTTTCTGGGATCCAAGGTAGACTCAATTTAAAGCAATGTTCCTTTTGAATGGAATAAGCGCCTTCTACAACTCTACGAATTGTCTCATAGAATTCTTCAGTACGACCCTCATCCTCAATTAAACGAGCATAGGTTCGTTTATATGTAATATATCCAAGAGGTCCCCATTCTGGTTGCTCGTTTTTGTAATTTTCAATGAAAAATTCGTCCAATTTAAATTTTAGAACGCTTGAGAGAATTAGTTTGGCAAATATATTTCTTTCTTTAATGTAATCTCTTGCCATTAACTCTAAACACATTATCTCTCGGATCATTGAAGTTTGAATTGTTTTTAAACCCAAAATTGTAATTTTTTTTAACGATTCTTTAACAATTTTAATACATTCATTCCAATCTAAACCTGTTTCCTTATTTAAACTTTCTACTAATTTGTCTGGATCAAAGGGTTTGAGATCTCCTCGAGAATTCATAATATGTTTGGGAAAAATATCGCGAACAGAAAATTTTTTATCGTCATTATTGTCAGTTATGATTGATTGAACCATTTCATTCATCTTTGTTTTGTTTCGTTTTTATCCGAATTTTGTCTTAAAATAGAACACGTTCGGAATGATCTTTTTACGTATTTAACTTAAGCGCATTGTATATTTTAATTTTTTTACGAAAAATTACTAAGGTAAAAACATAAAATCTGTTTATAAGAAATAACACCGACAAAAATTATTTAATTAATTGTTTTATAATTCAATTCAATAACTTATTTTTGATAAAAGGATTTTTATAAACCAATATTCATAAATTCGAATAATCTGATTTTTCATGAATGATAATATGTTACGTATTGAGAACCTAACTGTCCGAGTGGATAACCATCAAATTCTTAAAGACTTTTCGCTCAATATTAATAAAGGAGAAGTTCACGTCCTTTTAGGCCCTAATGGGGCAGGTAAAACTACATTAATTAAAGCAATCCTTGGATTTAAAAAGTATGTTGTGGAAAGTGGTAAGATATGCTTTAAAGGAGAGGATATTACGAATTTATCAATTTCTGAACGAGTTTCAAAAGGAATTGGTGTTTTATTTCAACGTCCACCAGAAATAAATGGAGTTAAACTTTCAAAATTGCTTACTGTCTGTAATCAGAAACGTAGCGCATTTACCAAGGAAACAACAGAAAACGCTTGTGACTCAGATTTGGATGAATACATGAATAATTTAGCCCAAAGATTGAAATTTTCAGAAGATTATTTGGAACGAGATGTAAATATTGGTATTAGCGGTGGTGAAATCAAACGTTCAGAAATATTACAAATGATGGTGATGCAACCTGATCTGCTTCTGTTTGATGAGCCAGATAGTGGTGTTGATGTTGAAAATGTTGAAATTATCGCAAGTGTCATGAGGGAATTACTTGATAGAGATAAAGTTCCTTCAAAACAAGAGAAATCTGGATTAATAATTACCCATTTGGGTTATATTTTAAAATTCTTGGGACATATAACACGTGCACATATCGTCATGAATGGAAAAATTTTATGTTCAGGTAATCCAAAGCAGATTATTAATGCAGTGATGAAAAATGGCTTTGAAAAATGTAAAGAGTGCATTTCCTGTATAGATCCAACTGAAAAATTTGAAGAGGTTGATTTCACACTATGATTAATAAGGATAAGATAGTCGAGGATATTGATGAGGATATAGATCTTAATGAATACAAAGTCGAAGACTTAAAAACCAGCAAATTTTACAATTCAGAACAAGATATCCCAGAAGATTTAAAAGATTCGATGAAGAAAGTTGGAATTGAAGTTGATTCAGATAAAAGTGGTATATTTCTTCAGTCGGGAAATAATCCAGATTTATGTGTTAGTAAAGTTCAAGGTATAGAGTTGATGCCCCTTAAAGAAGCCTTAAAAAAATATGACGGTTCTAATGGAAAACTAAATCTACAAGATTATTTCTGGAAAGCAGTTGCTTCCAATAAGGATAAATTTACTGCTGAAGCTGCAATAAATGAAATTACCGATGGTTATTTCATTCACGCTCTTGCTGGTCAAAAAACAATTTTCCCATTACAATCATGTCTTTTTATCCCACCTTTTCCTGGTTTAAAACAAGTTGTTCATAATATTATAATTGCAGAACCTGGATCTCAATTAGATATAATAACTGGATGTACTGCGCATACTGGCGCAAAAAGTGCAATTCACTTAGGTGTATCTGAATTTTATGTTAAAAAAGATGCTAAAGTATCATTCACAATGGTTCATAACTGGAATGAAACCACAAAGGTGAGACCTCGTACGGGTATAATTCTTGAAGAAAATGCAAAGTTCTCTAATTTTTATATTGTAATGTCCGCAGTTAAGAATCTCCAAACAAATCCCATTATTAAACTAATCGGAAAAAATTCATCTTATTATGGTCAAACTCTAATTTATGCAAAAGGAGATAGCTATTTTGATACAGGAGCTACTGCTCATCTAATTGGAGAGGGATGTAAAGCAGAGATTATATCTCGAGTTTTAGCTGTTGACGATTCTTATGTTATTGCAAGGGGAAAAATTATTGGTGATGGAAAGAATGTCACTGGGCATATTGATTGTTCTGCATTACTTCTTTCTCCAACGGCTAGAGTTGATTCAATTCCAGCAATAAACGCTCTAAATCCAGAAGTTATATTAACACATGAGGCTTCAGTAGGTAAAATTAGTGACGAAAATATTGAATATTTGATGAGTCGAGGTTTAACTGAAGATGAAGCAATAAATTTAATTGTAAGTGGATTCCTGGATGTTGATACAAGCCCTTTACCTCCAAGCCTAGCAAAAGAGACAGAAAAAATTATTGATTTAGTATCAAAATCCGAAATGGGTTGAGAGAAATTATTCGTCTTCTATGAATTTTTTGACTTCGTCTCCGAATTTTTTCATTTCTTCTCCTACTTTCTGTGCAGTTTTGATACTTGCGTTCACAACCACTTCTGATACTTTTTGAAGATTTTTTCCAATTTTTTCCAAATTTTGTTGTAAATCCACACCGGTCTTTTCCCAGTCAATTAATGGCTTCCTCTTGGGTTCAGATTCAACACTTGTAAAATTAAGTTGAAATTTTTGTCCGCAACCTTCACAATAAGCAATTTCCCCTATAACTAATGAATTCATTAAATTTTTTGGAAGTGCTGTACCACAATTTGAACAAAATAGATGTTTAGGTAATTTTGTCATACAATATTCACATTTTTATCTAAATCTTAAGAAATAAAAACATTTACTTTTTGCAATGATACAAAATAATATTTTCAAAGAAGATATGATGAGTTTTTTGTTCTAAAATTTTAACATTTTGAATTTCTAAAGCATTTTGTATGGCTTTTTGGTTAACCAAACTCGAAGTTATGAAAAATATGTCACCATTTTTTTTAAGATATGGGGAAATGTGCTTTAAAAACTCCAATAACACCTCATTTCCGCTGGGACCTCCGTCCCATGCGAGATCTATCAATTGTCGATTTGAATCATTAATTATATCTTGCTCACTTTGAAGGTACGGTGGATTGAAAAGAATTATATCATAAGGTTCGTTCAACTCGGTGGTATTTAGAGGCTCAAAAAGGTTTCCTTCTAAAAAATGGACAAATTTTTCGAGTTTGTTTAATTTAGCATTATAAATCGCAGTTTCCACTGCTAATGAGCTAATTTCAGTTCCAGCGTGGAAGAAATTTACATTTTTTATTAAGAAATGAGAAATTAAAAGAAGAGATATTGTTCCTGGCCCATAACCAATTTCAAGTACGCGAATTGGTTTTTTCTTTAAATTTTCTATAATGTTTTCAAATTTTTTAATCCATTCAAGCATAAACTCAGAAATTAAATCTGTATCATCGTGTGGTGTATAAACTTGTTCAGGAATTGCCATATTTATTCCAAAATATTCAATTATCTCACATTTAGAAAAATCATGACCCATCCAATTCAAACTCCTGTAGAATTTCATTTTTTCCTGTTGATCCATAGAGCATAAGATTAAATAATTGCTGAGGGCTAAATCTTCTAAGTTTTCGATTAATAAATGTGAATTTTTCCGGATTTTTTATGATTTCATTAAAATATTTAAATTGATTTGCAGCATCTTCATTATTTTTTAAGAAAAATGAAATTGCATTTCGCAATGATTTGTTCTTAAATGGGAAAACTCCCCTTAAAAATGACAAGTAATCTTTTCGGTATAAATTTTCTGGAGAATCTGTCATTAATGAATTTTTTGCAGTCAATTCAATAATTACAGAAGTAACGTGAGGTCTCGGGAAAAAACAAGAAGAGGGGACGATTTTAATTTTTTTAATATTAAGGTAGAGCCCCACCGCAGCACTAATCCGAGAATAATTTTTAGAATTTACTTTTGCGATTAGCCTATTTGCAAAATCATCTTGAACCATCAATATACATTTTATTAATTTATTTATATTCCATGAATCAATAATCTTAAAAATTAATGGCGCTGAGATTTGATACGGGATATTTCCAACGATTTTGGTAACTACTGGAAATGGGATTTTAATTGCATCTCCATTAATAATAATTCCTTTCACATCCGAAAATTGCTCAAAATCAATCTGTTCTGATGAATAATTAATTAAATCCACTTTATAATATAATTTTAGATGATTGTATAGAAATTTAGTAATTTTTTCATCATTATCGATTAGATAAACCTTTTTCCCTCTTTTAATCAATGAATCAGAAAGAGTACCTAACCCAGAACCAATTTCCAGTATAAAATCTTTATCTTCATCTATTTCCACTTCTTTAATAATGAAATTTGCAATATTTTCATCGACAAGATAGCATTGACCTCTTTTTTTATCTAAATGTATGTTCAATTCTCTTAGTTTTGGCAAAAGTTGGTTTTTGGAATAAAATGGCAATTCTTTCTCTCTCGTTGGGAATAAAATTGTGAAATTAAAAAAATTTTAAAAGATCTAATTAATACCGTTTGCGAAATCGTTTGACAAATAAATAGTGTTTTAGTTCATCATCACTAATTTCTTCAATAATTCGTTTAGTAAAGGTTTCAACCGGCTTAAATCCAGGAACCCTCGAGTGCAAATCATCAAAACTCGTAAAAGGTGGCTTTTCTCGATTATTTATTATTTCCCACATGAGTTTCTTCCCAATTCCGGGTAAAACTTCTAAAGAATGTCGTTTAATTGTAATTGGTCCTGATTTATTTATAAATCTAATAAATCTATCTTCGTTTTCGTTAACGTATTGTCCAATAACTAGATCTAATGTTGAACTTGAAGTAGGAGTTAAATCCAAAAACGAGATCTTTCGTTGAATTCTCTCATAAATATTTTGATTTTCTTTTACAATAATTTTTTCTTGTAATTTTCTATCCACAATTTTTGATTTATTCAAAATTATTTCATATAACTGGAATTTAGATCCTTCTACTATTTGAGCTATTGGATTCCATTGATGACCTGCTTTATCAACACCCCCATGTTGGAGGATATCGAGGATATAAATTACACTTCCAGTATGTAATTTTAGCGATGATCGAAATTGATTTCGTTCTCTATTTGACTTATGACCACTCCTGCTATGTCCTCCTCTATAATTTCCTTGAGATCTGTTATCTTTTCTTCTATCTCCATCATATCTTTGGTTTCTTCGATCGCTCATTTTTAATCCTCCCAAACATGTTTTTATTTTATTTTTTTTAACTTTTTTTAATATCTTTTCTCTATCTTCGATTATATTTCTTGTTTAGAGTTTGTTATTTTACCCTGAATCTTTAATTTTATTCCCCTCTTAACCATCGAATTAAAATTACAGTGGTTTATCCTTTACTGCTTTTTGAATTATTAGAGGCGGGTCTAGATTCATTTTCAATCACTTGAAGAATTAATGTTACTGCTTACTATTATAATTTGAAATTAAGCAGATATATAAAGCTAACCAAAAATAGTCATCTTAATGGAATTTACATGAAAAAATTTTTTTTTTTTAAGCTTGCAAGTCCCTTATTTTTTGAATTATTATATTTAAGTCTTCATTTGATAAATCTCTAAGAGTTACATCCTTTTCTAAGATAACTCTCAACTCTTGATAATAATTTGGGTCGATATTGGCTACCTGAATTGCGTACTCAATGTCCATGGAGTGATCTTTTATAAGCATTTTTATTACATTTTTTGCAACATCAGCGCTCATTTTAGAAAAGTTGTGGACGTATTCATATGTTGCTTCTTGAAATGGATCGGGCTGGATTGATTCAATTTTATCCATCTTTTCGAATAGTTCTTCCATAATTTCTTTAACTTCAGGAATCGAAATCAATTCCTCTTTCAAAATTTTTTTTACCATATTAGCCAAATCCTTTTTCTCATAAATTAAAATTAGAAAAAATTCATATCTTCTTTTCTTTCAAAATTTGATGCCCTTTGTTTAAACGCAGGTGCTCACGTCCTAAGAACATAGTTTTCATTTTATTTCCATCTTTAACATGGACACCATAACATCGTCCACGTTCTTCAAAAACAACACCTGTTTTGCCGTGAAATCGCCTGTGTGGGAATCCTCTCTTCTGAAAAGATGGATCTCCAATAATATCGACTTTATCTCCAATATTGTAATTAATCATAAATTTGGAAAGGCCCGGTAGACCTCGTTTTCTTACATTTTTGCGAAAAATTCTTCTTGTCTTACTACGATATCCATGATGTCTCGTCAATGCTTATTCACCTATATTTATATAACTACAAGAAAAAAAAAGAAAGATTTGTAAAAAATTTTATGATTTTTGTCAATTTCAACGTATTTTTAAATTGGAATGAAGGACATTTCTTTTGTAATTTTTTGAATTACGGCGACAGTTAATCTCACTATCATATCCACATCATTTAAATTAACCACTTCACTCATTGAATGCATATAGCGGTTTGGAATACCAATAAGTGCTGTTGCAACTCCTGAACGAGTCATTTGAATAGAACGTGCATCAGTCCCAGTTGCCCTTGGCGCAGCTAGTAATTGGTATGGCATGTCTAATTCTTTTGCGGTATTAATAAAAAGATCGAAAAGAATTGGGTTAATATTGGGGCCTCTTACGATAACAGGGCCACCGCCCATTTTTACTATCCCTATATCACTTTCTTTCATATCTGGTGTATCACTGGCAAATGTCACATCATAAGCAATTCCAATTTGTGGATCAACAGAATATGAAGATGTTATAGCTCCACGTGTTCCGATTTCTTCTTGAGTTGTGGATACTGCATGAACTGAAGCATTAAATTCGGTTCCTTTCAGTTTTCTTAGAACTTCTGCAATTATAAAAGTTCCAATTTTATCATCGAAGCATCTGGAAACCACTAAGTCGCCTTTTCCAAGCGGTGAATATGAATGTTCAAATATTATTGGATCACCGATTTCTATGCCTATTTCCTTAATTACTTCATCACGGGAAGTTGCCCCTATATCGATAAATTGTTGGTCAAGTTTAACTACATTTTTCCGTTCTTCAGGTTTTTGAAGATGAATTGCTTTTTTTCCAATAACACCTAATACCTTACCTTTTGATCGAGTTAAGATACGAACTCTGTTTCCCGGGGTTAAATGTGCATCAACTCCACCGAGCATATGAAATCGAATAAATCCTTTCTCATCTATATATTTAACTTGAAGTCCAACTTCATCTACATGCCCCATTAACACAATTCTCGGGCTACCTTCAAGGTTTAAAACAGCG
>JAUWMK010000127.1 GCA_030613185.1 Promethearchaeum sp. | reverse complement strand
TTGAGTCAGTTATGAAATATTTACAATGATTTGATTTTATTCTAAATTAACCTCCTTTTCGAAGAGTTTCGACATAATTCACCTTTTTCCCCCATTTCTTCCAAATTAATGTGAACACTTTCTCTCATTACAAGAAGTTCTATGGTTGAAATTCAGAGAATCCCCAAGGATGTGCAAGGATTTTACAGAATTGGGAAGAATATTTAAATGTTATGAAATTTTTACAATAGTAAGTTATTAAATATTTACAATAAACAGGATTAGCCATGAAATATCTACGATATTTATATGTTAATACATAATTTGCCAAATGTGATTTACAATGACCTTAGATTGGATACCGATAAAAGCAACAAGAAAAATTACTCCTAAAGATAGGGGAAATCGCGGATTTCTCCCAAGTTCAAAAACATCTGGTGGTATAATTGAATATGAATCCTGTTTGGAGAGAGATTTTTTCCTCCTTTGTCATCATGCTCCTGATGTAATTAGGATTCAGCACCAACCAATCACGATCTCGTATAAAGATCAACAACAAAAGATGAGAAAATATACACCTGATGCCTTTATTGAATTTACTGGAGGGAAAAAAGGGCTATTTGAGATAAAATATGAAGAAGAAGTGAATGAAAAATCTGATTTTTACCAAGAAAGATGGACAGCTGCTCAAGAATGGGCGGAAAAGCAGAATATATTCTTTTTTGTCATTACGGAAGTTAAAATTCGCACACCAAGGTGGTTCAATGTCTGGTTTACATTAGGATCTTCTAAAGCTCGATGGATGGATGATTATCTTTATGAGTTAAAACAAATATTGTCTAAGGAAGGGGAACATTATAGTGAGATCTGTTTCTTATTATCGGAAACATTAGGGATCGAGGTAAATAAAGCAGCTCAAATCGTTTGCTATGCAATATATCACGGATTGGTCTTTCTGGATTCATTCTCGACAAAACAATTATCTAACACCACTATAATTCGGAAAAAACGGATTAAAACTTCACCCTCGTTTTCTCCATTATGGGATGAATTTGGAGCAAAAAATCAACCCAAACCGACTAATTTCGATGATTTGGAGATAAAGAATTTTCCAATCCCTGAAATTACCTTCAAAATTCCTCTAAAGTATGAAGAAAAGGTAAAAACAAGGCTGAGGATTGTTAAATCTTGGCTGAAACAACCTAAACAAAAAAGATCCACACAATGGAGAATAAATTTCTGTAAAAAACGGAATATTTCAGAGAAAACAGTATATAATTGGGTCAACGCATTTAGATCTAACGGATATGAAGGATTAATTCCTCGGCACTATAGTGCAGGTAAGTCAACGAGTTTCAGTAAAAAAACTTTGGAGATAATGGAAAAATCGCGAAAATATTATTTAAAACCATTAATAAGCTTAAAGAATGCGCATACTGATTTAGAACAGTTATGTAATGGCCAAAAGATACGGACTCCGACATTTTCTTCCTTTAAAAAATATATTTACGATAATACCTCTGCATCAGAATTTGCGAAGAAACGGGGGAAAAAATTTCATAAAGCCAGTTTTACGCCCTCACTTGCATCATTCCAAGGATCATTTGCCCCTCTCCAAATAATTCAGATGGATAATACTGGTTTCGACTTATTTCCTGTTGATGAAGAGGATCGAGAACAACTATCAACCCCATATATGACCGCAGCGATGGATTGTTATACACGAATGATAACAGGATTTACCATATCTTATTTTCCTAGTTCAGCACGGACGATTCTTGATGTTTTAACCCAAACGATCTTACCCAAGGATTATTATCACTCGATTTATGAGACTCAGCAAGATTGGCCAATTCAAGGATTTCCGGTACTTGTTTTGGTGGACAATGGCATGGATTATCGGTCACATGCTCTTAAAGATTTTTGTATGAAATACGATGTAATTCTTGAATTTGCTCCGATTAGGACTCCCCGATATAAAGCTTTTATCGAACAATGGTTTAATATTCTTCGAAATGCACTCCAAAATGAAGAAGTGCCGGGATTTCGCCCCTTATTGAAGAAAAGACTGGAAAATCCGGACTTAAAGCCAGAAATAGATGCCGTATTAACACTTCAAGAAGCAGAATATTGGTTGCATCAATGGACTTTGGATGACTATCATCTCACAAATCCTTATGAAGATTATGCTCCCGCTCCATACCTTCGCTGGCAAGATTATCATCAATGCCAAACAAATATAATTCTGCCTCTTCCAAGAGAGCCTCCGAAAACCCAACAAGAGATTGATGTTCTCCATCTCTCTACCCTTGAACGATATGAACGAACATTAACTTATGAAGGTGTGGTGTGGCATCATCTGAAATACAATAATAAGAAATTGGCATCAATCTATCAACAAGTAGGGAACCAAGAGGTAGAAGTTTTATTAAATCCAAGAGATATTCGTTGTATATGGATTGTAAACCCCACGAATATAAAACCTTTGAAAGTGGAATTAGGAAGTGGATGGGCTCAAGCGGTAACTAAAGTGCATGGAAACAGACCGATTCATGCAAGTGCTTGGAGATCAGATTTAAAACAATTAAAAAGGAGATTAACAACCAGGATTTCTTCTTTCAACTATCAAAGAGAAATGTCCCGCATCAAACGGGAGGAATTGTTAGCTTCAGCCAAAAAAACCACGCGAACAATTAGGAAAGAACGAGAAAAAGTTAAGGAAACCAAGCGAAAATCGGTATCTAAGAAAATTACTCCAAAACCAGCAAAAATTAACGATGTTGGTGATGAAGAAGATGAAACCAAAGAAAAAAAGAAAAAGAAAATAAAAATCGATTATGACAATCTCCCTGTATTATGGACCGATGATTTCTATTCAGGAGACTTATAAAATGGAAACTTTACAAATCCTTAATAATAGAGGTCATTTTAATCCCGCAATTCGGTCTCGATTAAAAGCATTGCTGATGGAAAAATATATTCATACACCCCAGAACGCAGAATTATGGTGTTTATTAGAAGATCTGATGTATCAAGTTTCCCCCACAAGCCCTAAACCGAAAGTGATGGGATCGTTAATCATCGGAGATTCGCATTCAGGGAAAACTACGGCAGTTCGCCAATTTATTAAAGCTTATCTGGCAAATGTCCCCGAAGCGAGAGAAAAGGATGTTTTCTATTTTGAAATTCCGATTCGCGCCCATCTCAAGGGAATGATGTCTCAAATGGGAAGGCAATTAAAGATCCCAGATATTTCTCCCAATATCAAGCGTGGGTATCCCACATATGTTTTAGTGGAAAAAGTGGCAGCGAAATTATGGAAAAATCAAACCAAACTTGTGGTTATTGATGAATTTCAAAATTTGTTCTACCTTTCTGGAGAAAATCGGGCAGAGATCTTAAGTGGATTTAATGATTTAACGAATAAAAGCCATATCCCGATTATTTTAGTCGGCCTAGAAGGTGTAAATGAGATTTTAAATGTAGATAACTATTATGCAGATATAAGCAATTTGAGAAGCACATTTAGCTCCAGATTTTCCGAATTTCATTTTATTCCCTGGAGAGATCCACATGATCCCGTGTTTGTTTCGCTGCTAAAAGTTATTTATAAGAATTGTGCCTTTTCCGATACTTCTTCATCGTCATTTTATACTAATGAAAAAATTCGGGAATGGTTGATGGAAGTTACAGGAGGATTAACGGGAAAAATCATCCATTTAATTAAATGGGCCGCAAGGCATATAATCCGACATAATCTCTCAGAAAAAATCACAAAAAAAGTCTTAATCCGTGCATTAAAAGAGATTCAAGCTAATGGGTGGTGAAAAAGACAAATGATTTCCTCGTTGGATTGGGTAATTCCTTCTGAAATGCTGGCTGAAGAATTCGATGAAAAATGGGACAATTCCCCCAAACCTTTTTACAACGAATCGTTCTTATCATGGTTCTCCCGGTTGGCAAAAGCCAACTGTGCAGATATCCTTGGGCTCTTTCAAATTCTAGTGGAGAAAGGAAAGGGGAGACCTTGTGCTTTAAACCAAATAGAATTAAATCCCATTCTGAGAGGCATCCTTATTTCCCAGTTAGAACCTTTTATCGACATTGATCCCACGTCCTTGAAGAAAATGTTTTTTCATCATTATAGAAAAACATCGTCAAAAATCGATTGGAACTATCTAATCACAATTCAGCCTTCGCCCAAATATTGTCCAATCTGCTTAAAGACAGATACAGAGCCTTTTTTTAGAGATTTTTGGCAGCTTCCCTTTGTCACCATATGCTCCCGCCATAAATCCTTATTGTTTGATTGCTGCCCTCATTGTAATTCCCCTGTTCTTTTTTGGGAAACCTCATGGGATAAACCTTTGACCACTTGTTCTAATTGTCATCAAGATCTTACAGAGGGATGTAAGTTTCTATGGAAACCACGTAGTCATGATGGGATTAAGTTTCAAGATCAATTGCTCAATGTATATATGACAAACAAATACCAAAATCAACCTATTAATGTCCGTTCTTTTTTCCAGAAGATCTGGAAATTAGCCACTGCTGAAAGCGGGGATCCGAAAGTCAAGAAAATTGAAAAGAATTACCGTTTTTTACCTTCCGAAAGGATTCATAAAGCACTCTATTTGGCATATAAATCGTTACAATCGAATAATCGAAATATATTTAATTCCGCGGCATGGGATGAAATAAACAGTTATCCGAAACCGTTGCGAAAGGTTTTTGAAGAACTCAAAACTGCTTCCTATTATTTTCAAACTGAAGGTCGCAATCCTCCCTTTGTCGACCACTATAACCTACCTAAGAATTTTTTTAGGGTTTTCTGCAAATTATTATCAAAACAGGAAAATCTACAGAAAGCATTTACCACCGCTGGTGGATTAAAGAGTGATTTTGGTTTGGCATGGGGTGTGATTCAAGTAAGGCGTTATTATGAAGAAAATCATTGCCCTCCATATTCAAAATATCATCCTTTTTGTAGTATTGCCTATTTTTCCGAATCAGGTGCCTTCCTTAATTCAAGCATTTCCGACTGGTCATCTTTCCTTAAGAAAGCACTTGGAAATAGGGTTATTTATTGCAGAATAAATAAGAATTTCAAATCAAAAGAAGGATTTAAGCGAGTTTGTGAATATCTGAAAGAATTTCACCAGAAACACAATCGAATTCCTTTGGCCAAAGGGCTTGAATTAAAATTTGTGAATAAGGCAGTGCGTAGGGGAATATGGGCACAATTCGGGATTAAGAATTGGGATGATTTAATTCGACATGTGTTTGGAAAGAAATAGATTGATGTTATTTTAGACTTTTTAGACTTTTAAATATGCGCAGTATATATGCAACCCACATGAGTAATTTTCAAATAACTTGCGATAAGCAAAAATTCTAAATATTATCCCCTTTCGTTTTGGGAACTTCGACTTTTTTCACCAATGAACTAATTTTCTTCCAGCAACCCAAATTAGATTCCTTTCAACGCTAAAGTCCTATTTTAGAATTAAGAGATTTCAATCTCAATGCTCATCTAATTGCTCCATTTTGCCAAAATCTTTATATTTTTCAAATAATTTGCAGTTAGAATTTTCAAATTAATTGCGATGTGCATCTTTTTTTTCAAATAAGTTGCGATAAGCACTGTTGGATCATTGAATTTTTCAGATGAATTGCAACAATCCATTATAAATGGGTCATTAGAATGTCCAAAATGCCCAGTTGACTATAGTATCGCAATTAATTTGAAAATTTTTATTGTTTTCATTGCAATTTATTTGAAAAATACTCACCACAACCAAATTAGAGGAGATACTTGTTGTAAATAATTCATAACTTCATATTTCATTGTAAAAAAATTGCATTTCATTGTAAATAATTCATAACTGACTCATTTTTAATAATTTAACCATAACAAAATTTTACAAAATTCAATGCGATATTAAATACTCAAAAAAAATAAAGGCAATATGGCATCTGTATCAAAGTTAATCGCACCAAACAAAACACATAGAACACATAGAAAATCACTGCCAAAAATGTGCAACTCGGTAGATGAATTCTACGCACTATACGACGAGGAAGGGTTTATGATCGGCGATAAAGACCGCCACAGGGATTACCGTGTTAAAATAATTGAACCCAGAACAATGGAACACGCAAAAATAATAGTTTCAATGTATGAAGAAATTTACCAAGGAACCTATCCGTATCTTGAAATGCTGGATCCCGATTATGTCAGAAAATCCTTCGACGATCCTAACAATTATTGGGGGATTTTCAGAATAGATGAAGGTTCTCCCGAAGCGGGAACGGATGTGGGATGTTTTACCATTGCTAATGATTTTAAGACCAGACCCGCTTATTTTAGAGGGTTAAACGTTCTACCGCAATTCCATAGGAAAGTGGGAGTTAGAGAGCTCGCAACCGCTATGTGTGTTCGCTTTCTTAATGAGACCATGGGAAAAATTGACAAATGGTATATCGAAGCGCGCACCGCCCACAATGTTGTTCAACATATTTCGCGTTTAGCGGGATGTAAAACCCAGGCACTGTTTCTAAATAAAGATTATTTTCTGGGTAGAAAAGAAAGCGATTGTTTACAGGTGGCTTACTGGGATAGCGCACTCGAAAACACAAGAGTTATTCCCGAATTTATATTGCCTGAGATTTTACCATTTTATTACCATGCACAACAGACGAACAATCTTCCCCGCATTAAGCGTTTGGAGATAAAACAATTCGAATTAGATTTAGATTTAGAATACTATGAGATATTTAGGGTTCTTAACAATGCCAAATTTTCTGCAATCCGAGATTCTCATGGATATGTTTCAATCTCCATCGAAGATCCGAAAACGGGCAGTTATTTAAAAGCTCTTCACACCGAATCCGTTAAAAACATTGAAAAAATAAAACATCAATGTTCCGATTCATCAATTTTGGCAGGATTCTATTTACTTCTACAAAATTATGCAATATATCATAAAATAGAATATGTAGAATGGCAAGTTCCAGTGTCGGACGCAATGCTCTGTAAATTTTTACTCGGTCAAAAATTTAAAATATTGGGCTATATTCCTGCTTGGATTCAAAGTAAAGAACATATCGGGATGTTTAATGATGCAGTAGTTTTTGCTTGGATCCCCGGCTCATTTGAGATCGAGAACATTAAATTACTCCCTGAAGGATACCAACTTTTAGATTTAATTAATAGCAATAATAATTTTCCACAAGAAGCATTTATTTTGCCCGAGATTGATGGGATGATTATTCCGGCTCAAATCGAAAGCGTTTAATTTTTTTTTATTACTTTTAATAATTCTATGGATAATTTTATAGGAGGAAAAAAATGTTAAATCAAACAAATAGAAGCGAAGAACTTAAAACCCTAATCTATAACCACACTAAAAAAAAATATACTCTTAAAGTAGAGAGGGACGAATTTGTGGATGAATTAATGGATTTGGAAAGTTTTGATGAAGAAAAACCCTATTTTAATCCATTTTTATACCTAAAAGATGAAATTAAAGAATTTCTTAAAATAAAAAAATAGTTTGTTGAGAAAAATGACGCGCAATGATTCTGATATTACCCACCGCCAAACCATAGAGAGTCTAAAAAAAAAACTTGTACTTTCAATTGTGGCTTTTATTATAGTTTATTTGTGTTACATTGTTTATTTGCTTAATATTATAAAAAGAAGCTTACCGCTTCCGTTTTTAGAAGCTTCAATTTTAAGTTTATTTTTTTCAATTCCCACAACTTGCTCTTTTAAGTTTTTTCAAAAAATGTCATTGGAAAAACAGCTTATTTTTTTGGATGATATAGATATTGAAATTCCAAGATGTTCACATTGGGATAAAACCTTGGAAACAGGGTATTATGTAAGATTTAATCAGGTTAAAAAATTAAAAATAAGCCTAAGCAGTATCGAATCAATTCCAGAAACGATAGTTTGCTTAAAAAATCTTTCAGAAATTAATCTATCCGATAATAATTTAAATATTTTTCCTTAATTCATCAAGAATTTTAAATTCCTATTTAAAATTGACTTAAGTTCTAATAATATAGAAAACATCCCCGATTGGATTGGAAAGTTAAAATTTTTAAAAATATTAAACTTAGCAAGCAATGATCTACCATTAATACCCGAACCTATTGAAAATATCAGATCTTTATGGGAATTAAATATCAGTGACAATCACATTTCTGATCCACAATTTGATTTTAAAAAATTGAAAAATTTGAAAATACTAAATATAGATCGCAACCCTCTTGAAAATTTTCCCGAATCTTTTAGAAATCTTGTTAATTTACGTGCATTGGGCTTAAGATTCACGAATTTAGAAGTTTTACCCGATTGTATTGGAAATTTCAAAAAATTAGAAATAATGATTTTAGGCAATAATAATCTTTTAGATTTACCTTCGAGCATTAAACACCTTAAAAAATTAAAAATTCTTGACCTGTCGGAAAATAATTTAACTAAGGTTCCTAAATGTCTAAAATATTTAAAATATCTCAAAGAACTCGACCTGAATGGTAATAAAGATATCAAGGTTATCCCGGATTGGTTGGGGGTTTTAAATAAAATTAAGTATCTGGGAATATCCGATTTAAGTTTAGATTTTTTACCGCCTTGTATTAAAGAATTGAAAAATATTACACATTTAGCTATAAGCAAAAATAATTTATCTGCACTGCCCGATTTCTTTGAGAACTTTCAACATCTAGAAATGTTTTATGCGTATAATAACAATTTTTTTTGTTTTCCTGATGTTATTCGGAAATTAAAGAAGATTGAATTTTTGGACTTAGATGGAACGTATATATCGGAAATTCCCGATTGGATCGGAGAATTAATACATCTAAAAGAATTATGCCTTGAAAACAATTTAATCAAGTCTCTTCCCAAATCCATTGAAAATTTACCTTTAAAATTGCTTGATCTATCAAATAATAATTTTAGAACATTATCTAATATTCTTCAAAAAATAATTTCAATAAGTTCATTCAAAGACAATAAATTGGTTGAAAAAGGTCAAGAGTTGGCAAACAGAAAAAAATTTGAAGAATTAATAGATTTTTATAAGAGAACATCGCTTGAATTAGCCATACAATACAACCATGAACCCGCTTCTTTAACAGATAATGAAAAAATAAGACTCGAATGGGAAGCAATGATTTTAGAACTGAGAATTATAGAAATGAATTCAAAGCCCACTGATTCATTAGTATCGGCAATTAGAAAAAGATTGGTTGTGGAATTATCTACAGGATATAAAATCATGATGTGAAAATCTATTTACCAAAAAAAAATCTTAATTTTAGTAAATGCAAAATTATAGTAGATAATTTGGAAATATGTTCGCATTAAGAACAAGCTTCGATTAAAAGATTCCATTAAAAACGAAGTCCGATTTTATCAAGGCGTTAATTTCTGTTCTGATTTTAAAATACTCGACAAAATAAATATGGCATTTCAATCTACATTTTCTTCACTCCTATTGTGATCACATAACATTTGGGTATTGTTATCTTGTATTTGGAGCTAAATTTTCATAAGATTTATATTTGCATTTTATGATTAAAATTATTGTAAAATAAAATTAAGTTGAGGATTATAAAATGAGTAAAAAATCAAAAAATAAAATCAAAAAAATAAAAAAAATTCAAACACCTAAGAAAAACAAGGATGAAATTCTGGATACGATTTTTCACAATTCAAGAGTTAAATTAGATAACCATAGGAAATTTTTTTTAAAAGATCGAAAACTTTTTTCTTAACTGCAAAAAACCCCCACATGAGTGGGGACGATGTCGACAGGGATTTTTAAAATATCTACATATTCGATGAACCCCCACATGCGTGGGGACGATGTCATATCGTTTTTCCGAATATTCATATTTACCGATGAACCCCCACATGCGTGGGGACGATACTACAATTTTTAACCCGATATTATTTATCTTTATTACATTTAACTATATCTTTTTATAGTGCTTTTTTCGGTGTGATTAAGAGTATCCCGAATCCAAACGTTTTTCCAGTCCCGATCCCATTATTTAGGGCATTTACAAACCGCTCTTCAAACTTGTCCTGTTAAATCTTACCCTTCTATCCCTATACCTCTTTTCCACGCTTTATGTTTTTTAGCAAATTCTTGAATAATATCATGAAAAAATAATCAGAACAGATTTTTCTTAACCTTGTCTTGTATTCAATTGTTCCGAAAATTCGAAAATTTATCTTTATCAGGATTCAATTTTTCCAAAGCTAATTTCAAATATTGAAAATCTTTACTTTTAAATTTGATTTTTCTTTTCTTAAAATATAGGACCGATAAAATACTGCTTACATCCTTCGTATATTCGCACGCTGCACCTCTTGATATTTTTAACATATCTGCAATTTGTTTTTGGGAAATTTTCAAATTATTCATTTTCGAGTTAACATAGAATACTCCTGCAGCAATTCCTGAATTCATTTGTTTATTCGCAGGGAGAAATCTTATGATTTTTGATAGTATTATTTTTGCCATGTTTTCATTTTGTCTATTTATGGAAAATTCTTTAGATAAATGATAAAGATAATAATCTGGCCGTGATGCCAATTTTTTCAACTCAAGTTTTTCTGTTAAATTATAATACGCATTATAAAATTTTTTTAATATACATCTATTGACATTTTTATGACACAATTCAAGTATCTCTTTACAAAGAATCGAACAGCTCGCTTCTTTTAATGAATAATAAATACAACTTAATGCATAAAACCGTGTTACTACGTTTTTCATTTTCTCATTTGCTTGTAAGAATAAATCCAGCGATCTATTGATTATATTATCCGATAATTCAAGATTTTTTTTTACAGAAAAAATTAAATCAAGATTTTCCCAAATATTTGTTGTTTTTTTATATTTTTTTAACAAACGCTTAAAATAAGTAGCATTTGTAAGTAACTCTTCCCTCACATCATAAATTTTGCCAACTACGTAACCACATTGATCGCATACCATGTCCCCTGTATGAAATGAAGATATTACATGATGTTTGCAGGTTGTTATATTTTCGGTAAATACAGTAGTAGCCATTTTTTGAGAATAATTCTTTTTGTTTCTATTTAAATTCAGAAATTTTCGGATCGATTCAATAGAAAAAAAAGTCTTTCTCAAATCAGATGAATTAGATAAATTAGATAAATTAATAATCTCTCTTTTCGAAGTTGTTGCCATAAAAAAATTTTTCTCCTTTTTAGATTTGTTTTTTATAATATTGTTTAAAATCATATTTAAATCTTATACTAAGCGCGGACTTTTTTAATCCGTTAATTTTTTTTTTTTTAAATTTCATTCATTTTAAGGTCGACATTGTATGGTGATAAAAGATTAATTATGATATAGATTACTACATCTATTCTAAAAGGTCACTGAAAGGTTTAAAACAGAGGAACGTAAAAATTCCTTGTATATGAAATTAGATAGAACAAATAGATCATTTTCACTTTGCCGGTATACTCTCAAAATCAGCACAAAGGATTTTGAAAAAATATTTGTTTTAAAGAAACATGACTCTTATTTAAGACAATTTATCGATACCTATTTTGATCCGGTGGAAAAAGAGAAAAAAAGAAAAAACGTAACCCTCATTTCCACGGACATATTTCCAAATTATATCGAAGTAAATTTTCAAGCCACGCCAACTCTAAACTTGTCAGAATTTATCGGGGTTTTAAAATCCGTTATATCCCGAAAATTTTTTAAGAAATTTCCCGAATTGCGAGATGGAAAAGGTCTATGGAGCCACGATTATTTTTTAGTTACTCGAGAACAATTTGTCCAAGCCCATGTTGATTTTTATTTTGCATTCCAAGAAAAAAACAAAGAAAATAAAAAAAATAA
>JAUWMK010000413.1 GCA_030613185.1 Promethearchaeum sp. | reverse complement strand
TAAAGATCTTCAAGTTCCTCAATAGCAATGTGGGGGATTAATTTTGGGGGTAACATGGAGAAAATATCGTTGTAAAGAAATAAAAGGGGGATATGATCCAGATAATACATGAGGAAAAGATTTTAGAAAAAGACTATACATAAATCCGATTAAAAAAATGAAGTATAAAATATTAAAAAGGGTTATAGTGTGGATCTTCGTGAAATGTGTGTCGGATGCAGAATTTGAAGCGATTTGGGAAAAATATTGGTTTGAAGACGGAGAAAAGTTTTGAGTGAAGGCATCAATACATTTATCTGGTCAAAGATTTAAAATTAGATTGTTCATCACAATACCTATATTCTGGTACGCAAAAAGGAAACGAATAATTAACTAAAGACTACAGTTCATTCTTCTTTTTTGGATTGTAGTATTATTAAATCTTAGTTGATCTTCTTTTTTGTTTGATATACTTATCAAAATTTCTTCTCTCACTTCAATAATTTGATTTTCTGATTAAATATTTTTCAAATAAAAAAATTCCGTCCTTATTCGACTCAAACCAGACGAAGATTGGAAAATTATTTCATATATAAAGACTCACAATAGGCCAGATATAAGTATAGAAAAAAATTTTATATATTTTCTCCAAGATGGATGTAAACTATGAAAGCCAAAAAAATCAATCCTGTAAAATACCAGTCGTTAATAGAAATATATGTGGCCGAAATGTCTGAAAGAGGGGAGAATTCTTCATTAAATTGAAAATCGGGAAAATACAAGAGGTAAAAAAATTATGAGAAACATTACAGATAATTCAGATACATTAGAAAATCTTTGGAAAGATTTCTTAAAATATGGTTCAGCGATTGCTGGAGCGGTTTGGGCAACTAAAAGAGTCAATAATTCTGTCGTAAATCATCACCGTAAAGATAATGCGTTAGAAGAATTTGAGAATCAGGATTTATTCTGGAGGGATCGACAGCGATTGAAAACTACCTTTAAACAGCATGATTTTTATGTAACCAAGTTTCCCGACACCCCCCGAGAAATTTTTCCTTTAGCTGTTAAAATTTTATATCAATTGATTAAATATCATAATAAATCCAAACCAGATTCCAGATTAGGAGAAAAAATAATAGCAGAATGCGAAGAACTACATCGCATTGCCATTAAAAAAAACAATTCTCCAATAAATCAAGAATGGTCTTATTGGAAACTAGTCCAACAGGAAGTCCCAAAAAAGGAGTTCTGGGGACGTAATAAAGTGAAACGACAATACTTTACCGATCCTTCATGGAATTTAGAAGATTTCTTTAACGAATTTGAAGGAGGTTTGATTCGTTTTGGGCTCTTTGGAGTAAAGGAAAAACGGATTGATTTTTGTTTTTATCGGAAAGAATCCTGGGGAAAACTTATTGATCGAACAGAAGTGGATGAAAAAGATAAAACGCTCGCATGTGTTTGGAAGGTAGTCAAACATTCCAAATATGTTGCAGAAATTTATGATATCAAGTTTTTTGATTTAAAATCAGAATTAGATGAAGAATTAAAACGCTTAAAATATCAAGGAAAAACTCCCGATCCTTTGAAAGATTTAGATGATATTATATCACTTGTATTTAAAGAACCGAATAATTATAATTATTCAAGATATCCAAATGATAACCAAAAGAAAGAAATAATGTTTAGAGATGCTGGGAATTTACATATTAATAATCATCCTGTAATATCCTGTCGTTATTGTAAAAATTCCTCAAAATATGGCAACATGAAAAAACCACTCCAATTTCACCATATTTGGCCTCATGTACCACCTCGCCTTACTAAGGATTCAATTGAATATCTTCTAAAAAAGTATATTATCACCAAAAATGATATTTCAAATCTTCTAATAAATCTCCCTGCTGGACCCACTGAAACATGGAATATGGTAGTTGTGTGTCAAAAACACCACCCTGTTTCAAATTTTTTTACATGGGAAGGTTCAACGAGGTTTTTAGGCTCTGATGAGCAAGAGCAAGCAAATCTATTTTTATTAGAAAAATTTATTGAACATAAACATTATAAAATTAAAAAAGGTTTAAAAAAATAATGTCAAATTTATGGCTTTCTAAAAAAAACAAGGAATTTATTAAAGGAGAATATGAAACTCTTGAAAACTTTAAAGGGATGCCAAATGCCTTGGATTCAATTCAGGAAATTGAATTAGAATGCACAAAGATCCAAAATTTTATTGGATTTTCACAAACATTACCAAACTTAAAGATTCTCAGCATTGGGGATTCATTGATTTCATTAGAAGGAATGCCTAAAAATCTCCCCTTACTTCAAAAATTATCATTATCTATGAATAATCTTAAAGATCTCCGAGGGTTTCCAAAATTCGTCCCGAATTTAGAAGAGCTCTTTCTTCACCATAATGAAATACAAACGCTAGAGTTTTTACCTAAATCTATGAAAAATTTAAAAAAATTATTTATTGGTAATAATAAATTAACTAATTTTCAGTATTTACCTGAAGAACTTCAATCCATTGAATATATTTCTTGTGTTAGATGCAAAATAGATTCCTTTAATGGTTTTCATTCAAAAATGTCTGGATTGAAAACATTAATTTTAGATCATAATTTATTAGAGAACTTTGATAATTTTCCCTTATCATTCCCTAAGATGGATAGGTTATCTAGTTCTTATAATGAAATAAAACAGTTTAAAAAAATTAGAGATATATTAAAAAAAATTAAAATTTTTGATATAAGCAATAACTTCATTTCTGATTTATCTGATTTTCCAAAATCCATGGATAATATTGAAGAACTAAATCTTGAGAAAAATCTCATTATATCCTTAATTGGAATTCCATCAAAATTGCCTCAATTAGAATATATCAGCTTTGCTAATAATAGAATAATAAATTGTGCTCATTTCCCTCAATTTCTCCCAAATATTAGAAAAATCTGGATGAATGGTAATAATCTCACTGATCTAGATGGATTACCTCTGGAAATGCCCAAACTTGACCATCTTTATTTGGAAGGCAATCCTCTGGAAAGCTTAATGGGTGTGTCATTAGGCAATCTTCCTGTAATAATTAAGGATTTAGGTGATTTAACTCAATATCAATTCGCAGATGAAGCCCAAGAAATGATTCGATCCAAAAATTACCAAAAAATCTATGATTATTTTGAAGCAAATTAGAATGATTCTGGGGATAATAACACAGAACGAAAGATTTTTTTAAAGATTTTAAAAGATAACTTAATTCATTATAATTCTAAAGGATTTATATTATTTGTTTTCAGAGAAACGATTTTGTAGGAACCCGGGCTTTAGATTAGTAGAGAAAAGTTAATTTAATAACAATTAAAATATCTATCTTTAAATTTCAAAAACATTGGAGGGTTTTGCATCTCTTTTTTAATTAATAAAAATCATGATTTATCTCAAAATTAGGTTGTTTTGTCGAAGACAATAGATTTTTGCAGAAATCACTCTCTTCACGCCATGGAAATTGGA
>JAUWMK010000135.1 GCA_030613185.1 Promethearchaeum sp. | reverse complement strand
CCCAATTTTTTTTTGGGGGGGGCATCTGCTCCTGAACCAACTAGAGGTTTAGTCCATTTCATATACTCTTGGTTTAATGCAGAGATAGGTATAGTTGATTCTTCTGGCCAGGAATTTAATTCCTATGTATCAGGTGATAATGAAGAATCAGTAAATGCGTTTGAAGGATCGGATATTATTATTTATGTGTTCGATGTGATAAATTGGAAAGATCAAGAAGAGGATGTTATTGAAAATCTTAAAAAAATTATTAAAACAAAAGAAGCAATTTCACCATCTAATTCGAAAATTTACGCGTTCTGCCATAAGATCGATCTACTCTCCGACCCAGATAAAAAAAGTATTATCAAAGTGAAAGATATTTTAGAAAAACAATTGAATATAAAAGCTTCCTTTAGTTCCATTCAACCTGAATATATTCATACATTATTTCGTTCAATGGAGCTTATATTAAATGAAACAATGAAACCAAATTAAATTAATTATTGAAATCTTCTTCAAAGGATTTACTGAATATATAAGTTTTCAACTCATCAAAGATATTAAATTTGGATAGTTTTTCTCTTACCTTTTTGTACCCAGTTATTCCTTTAACAAACCAAATTGCTAATCTGCGCATTTCCGCACATTTAAAACGATCAGTATTCCAAAATTGAGATGATGATTCAATAAATTGATTATTTTTTAATAAATATTGGCGAATATCTTTAATATTATGGCGTTCACTAAAAGGAGGAAACTCAAAATCCTTTTTAGATGATTTCTGATGTTCCCATATTCTATTAAAAAGTAAAGGATCTGCCATGACAGCTCGACCTATCATAACGGCATCACATCCTGTTCTTTCTTTCATATTTTTATAGGAATCATAATCTATTACATCACCATTACCCACAACAGGGATTTCAATAGTATTTTTTACTTGTTTAATAATTTCAAAATTTATTCCACCTGAATACTTTTGCTTTACCGTTCTTCCATGGATTGTTAAAAATTCTGCACCAGAGTTTTCAATCATTTTGCAAATATCAAGGATTTCATCTTCTCTTTCAAAACCCAATCGGGTTTTTACAGAAACAGGTCTGGATGAAAATTTAATTGCAGATTCAATAATTTTCTGAAATCTGCTTATATCCCCTTCTCGATTATAATCTCTAAGAAGTGCACCACCACTACCACTTTTCATAGTGTGCGTTGCTGGACAACCTCCATTTATATCAAGTATGTCAAATTGAAATGAACTCAAAAAATCTATTGCCTTTTTGATATGTTCCTCATTTCGACCACTTGCAACTATCTGAACAGAAGCAGGTGACTGATTTTCTATGTGTTCTAAATGAGGTAATACAGTTTTAGGAGCTAATGCAATTTGTTGGACAAACACCATGGGAGTAACAACCATTCCGACACCCCCAAGATCACATATGAGTTGTCGAAAGCTTGGTGTAGTGACATCCATTAACGGGGCAAGCATTAAATCTGTAGAGAGTTCAATAGAGCCTAATTTCAATAATTTTCAAACCTTTGATTAAAATAGATAATTCTACAAAAGCATTATTAAAAAAAAATTTTATAGTTCATATGTGTTGTTAGATTCGTTTAAAACAATAATTTCAGTATCTGGATATTCCTTTTCCGACATTTTTTTAAATTCATTTGGATCTTTGTCCCATAAATGCATTGGGATTGCATATCGAGGATTTATTGCTCCTATCGTTTTAATTCCATCATTAAAATCCATTGTATAGTTGTCTCCTACTGGTAATAAAGCTAAATCTACCTTTCCTTCTAGGGATTCATATTCGGGAATATAATCTGTATCCCCTGCATGCATTATTTGATGATTTTCAATTTTTATTATATATCCAAGCCAATTATTTGATTTTGGATGAAATCTTTTATTTGGATTGTAGGCGCGAATTGCTTGAAATTCAAAACCACTTACGGATCCTTTATCATCGGGGGCAACTCCTTTGGCATTAAATTTCTTTATTGGATCATTGCAGGTTATGGGACACACAATTTCTGTTCCCTCATGGAAAATTTTTTTAACCGAACTTTCATCAAAATGATCACCGTGATCGTGCGTAATGAAAATAACATCAGCGGGTAATTTTGCATAATCTTCAGTTAGTTCGTATGGGTCAATATATATCCTTTTTCCAGCCGATTCGAGCATAAAACTAGCATGCCCAATCCATTTAATCTTCATTTTTCATCTCCTAATTAAAAATACAATATTCAACATTATTAAGAATCTAGTAAAAAAAAGGTTTTTACAACTAGTCAAAAAATGATTTCTTGGAGAACACCTCAATATCCTAATTCTTTTGTAAAAATTTTAGTAGAATTTCATTTACTTCATCTGATTGTTCAAAATGTGGAAGGTGTTTAGCCTTTTGTATTGAATGGAATTCAATCTGTGGAATTGCATCGCAAATTTGCTGGTGAACGTGATATGGGATTGTTTCATCTAGTTCTCCCCAAATTAGTAAAACTGGAATGCTTGATTTTCCAATTCTCTCATAGGTAGCTTGAGCAGATTCCATATCCAATTTGAGCATAGTTGATAAAATTGCGCGTAAAAATCCACGGTATTCCATTTGTTCTTTGTAACTTATCTCAAACTTAGGATATCTCTCTGGATGTAATAAATCATTAGTAATTTTTGAAGCCAAAAGTTTAGAACCTGCATATCTGAAAATTAACTTATTTATAAAAGGAATTTTCATAATTCGTGGGATAAGTTTCTTTCCAGTTGGAAATCCGGCAGGATCAACTAAAACTAATCTTTTTACAAATTCTGGGTGATTATCTGCATAATTTACAGTGATTATCCCTCCCATTGAAAGTCCGATTACAGTAATTTTTTTCCTGTGCTTATTGAAATAAAGTTTTTCAATTAATTGATGCAGTTGTCGATCAAATAGTTCTTCAGTATATTTGACTTTCGGGCGATCAGAAAAACCCCTACCAAATAGATCATAGCGTAAAACACGATAACCTTGTTCGACGAGAAATTTATAAGTGGGATCCCAGATAAACATAGGGCACGAAAATCCATGTAACAAAACAATTGGTTCACCTTCATTGGGACCTCCAATTTGATAATGAACTGTACCATCTTCGAGTTTTATAAAGGTTCCTGGTAAGTTATCCCTAACTCCTTTGTCCAAATTCTTATTTTCCTTTATAATGTTTACAGGTTTCTTTTTTTTCATGTTTATTTTCTTCCTTAATTTATTAAAGGGATTAAAATTATTTAATTAATTCACTGAGTTCGTGAAAATCTAACAGAAACCCCTTATAAATGTCGAATAATAAATTCCAATAATGGATCGATTTTTTCATCCCAAAAAAATAGTACTTTTTGGTGCAAGTTCAAATCCTCGTAAGGGAGGACATCATGTTCTAAAAAATATTAAGCATTATGTCCAAAATAATGAAAATATTGAATTCTACATAATTCATCCAAGTGCTGATATTATTGAAGGAGTTCAGTGTTTTCGCAATATTGCAGATATAACATCGGAGAAAATTATTTTTGATTTGGCAATTATTGTTGTTCCTATTAATGCAGTTATGGATACAGTACGCCAATGTGTTAAACATGATGTTAGTGGAATATTAATTGAATCTGGACAATTAGATAATGATCCATATAAAGCTCTAGAAAATGGGGCAGAAATTATCTCCCTTATTAAAGGAAAAAATATTAGGATTGTAGGTCCAAATTCCATAGGTTTTAATGTTCCTTCGTTGAAATATTGCACTCCTTTAAATTATAATCCATCATATTTAGAAACTCGAGAAAGAAATGTCTCATTTTGTGGACAATCAGGATTGTTTGTTGCTGGATTTATTGAACAATTTATGATCACGCAACCTTTCGGAATCTCTTGTTCTGCAGCGATAGGAAATAAACTGGATGTAAATGAATGTGACATTTTAGAATATTATTTTAATGATCCTAAAACTCACGTAATCGGGCTTTATTTAGAAGATATTAGAGATGCTCCCAGATTTTTGTCATTGATTAAGAAAAATAAGCAAAAACCTATAGTACTACTAAAATCTGGCAAAAGTGAACAGGGAAAAAAAGCCATAGGCTCTCACACGGGCTCATTAGCAGGAAATTATTCTCTTATTGAGGGATTATCCAAGCAATTTGGTCTTTATTTGGTGGATAGTTACCAAGAAATGTTTGATTTAATTGCAATTTTATGTCAATATCCAAAAATAAATTCAAAAAAAGTCGGGATAATCTCAATTTCAGGTTCCGGATGTGTCATGTCGGCTGATTTTGCTGCTAAATATCACATTGAGCTTACAACATTATCTCCAAGTTTACTAGCAAAATTAAAAAATTATTTTCCCCCTTGGGCACCAATTTCTAATCCTTTAGATACTTGGCCATCAATTGAACGAGTTGGTTCAACCAAAAGCTTTCAAAAATTGCTGAACGCCTACTTAGAAGAAGAAATATATGACGCAATAATTTTGATGACCATCGCCACCGATTTAGGTGCATATGATTGGGGATATCTAAAAACAGTTAGGAAAAATTATCCAAACATAGTAATTATCCTCCATTATTTTGGAGGAGAGAAAATGAATGAATACACGCAAAAAGCAATTAAAACTCGTTTACCCGTTGTTAATAACATGCAATTCATATTTCGAGCTCTGTCAATGATGTGGCAAAACCATCGTTTTTTTTAAGATCATCCAACTAGATTTAACTAGTGGAAAATAAAATTGAAACGCATAAATTTCGGCAGCATATTTATAAAAACCTAATCGGAACAATTTTTGCTACAGCTATATTTCTAAGTGCTGAAATTTCAGGAATATGGGATATTGTTGAAGGAGATGTATTTTTTGACGATGGGAACGGGATTTTCGGAATATTTGCTGTTATTTTGGGAATTATTATTCCTTTCTTAATATCCATATTAATATTAAAATGGGACAGGGAGCAGAACCTAGATTATGCCATTTTTTTATTAACCTTGATTTTTAATGTTATTCTAATCGCTCTCTACATTTTCTTACCCATAATTTTATTCACTTTAATTTTAAAACCTTGGCTCTCTTCCATTATCTTATGTATGGGGATCATTTTACTTATCGTAAGTATAATTCAATCTAAGAGAAAAAAATGGAGTTTTGGTATATTCTTTTTGGTATTAGGAAATAATCTAATATTTACAAGTTTGTATTGTATTATCGGGGGAATAATCACTTTATGAAACATGCAAATCAATATTTCAAATTTAAACCCTTTATTAACATATTGATTTTGACATTTCTAATCATATTTCAAATGTGCTTCTTTACAGCTGTCCCTGAAGTATTCGGATCTCCTATTTATGAAGAAAATCCAAAAGGAATTCGTTTAAATATTCCAGAAGATCCCAGATCTAATATTGCAATATCGTGGTTTACGTTCTCTGATACCGAATCAATGGTAATATATGGAATTTCTTCTGGATCCTTGAATTTAACTATTAATTCTCCCGAAAATGTTGAAAAAATTGAAAACACTTATATTCATCATGTTGTTCTTTCAAATTTGGATCCAAACACAACCTATTTTTACAAAGTAGGAGGGACAATAAGTGGATGGAGTCCTGAATATTATTTTACAACTGCCCCAGAAAGAAATTCAAGTTCCCTTCACTTTATTGCATACGGAGACAACAGATCTAATAGAGAGCTTAGAAGGTTGGTAAATCGTCTTTTAATTCAAAATATGTCTTCATTTCACTCTGAACCTGTCCGTTTTATAATGAATATAGGAGATATGGTTTCGAGTGGGGATGAACATGAATTATTTAACTATTTTTTCGATGATTGTGAAATGCTTCTACAGACTATCCCGATTTTACCTATTCAAGGCAATCACGAATTTGGGGATTTAGGCGGGTCCTACTATAGGGAACAGTTTGTTCTGCCGGAAAATGGAAATAATGAGTGGTATTGGGCAATCCAGTATGGAATGGCTTTTATTTTAGGATTAGATTCAGAAAGCCATGGAACAATTCCTTATGATTCTCAATCAATTCCGTGGATAGATTCAATGTTAAAAATTGCTAATAATCAATCCACTGCCCTTTGGAAATTTGCTTTTTTTCATCAACCTCCATTCGTATCAAGCAACCATATGTCACGAACAGATATTCGCGAGTTTTGGTGTCCAATTTTTGATAACAATGGTGTAGATATCGTTTTTAGTGGTCATTGTCATCAATATGAACGTTCATTTCCAGTATCATCCAATGGTTCTCTTCCAACAGATGAATTATATGATTATCTGAATCCTGTTTATCCAACATATATTGTTACAGGTGCTGCGGCTCAAGGGGGGCCAATAGATAGAATTGCAGAACGTGAAAATGATTTTATGGTTATATCCAATTTTACATGGCATTATGTTGATGTTTTTATCTCGAATAATTATACAACTAATAAAACATCGCTCTCTGCTAAAGTAATAGGCATTATTCCGCAATATTTCTCTAATTGTAGCCTAGATGAATTTGACTTGAGTCGAACTGTACTTTTGGATAATTTTACAATTATTAAAGACATCCCGGATTCATGGTTTGATTCATATCAACCTACTAATTATTCAGATGTTTTGAATCTGAAAAGGCAGAAAATTGTTGGCTATAGTTTCATTGGTTTAGTTATTCTTTCTTTAGTAGGATTTGACGTATGGGTTATTCGCAGAAGAATTAGCAATATTAATAGAAAAAAGTAAAAACAACTTTATATTATGGATTTTTTTAACTTTATAATATGGATTTTTTTGGTTATTTTGGAAAAATACTTGTAGTTAATCTGTCAACCAAGGAGTGTAAAGAAGTTCCGATTCCCGAAGATGTTTATAGAAAATTCTTGGGTGGCTATGGTTTGGGTGCTTACTATATTTATAACAATATGGAACCCAATTGTGACCCCATGGGTCCAAAGAATATTTTGGGATTTTGTCCTGGATTGTTGACTGGTTCTCCAGCGCCCCTTACCGGTAGATATGTTGTTTGTGCTAAAAGTCCTTTAACTGGAAAAGGGATACGAAGTAATGGAAATGTTTCCAGTGGTGGTTGGGGAAATGCAAATTCTGGTGGTACTTTTGGACCGGTGATAAAAAAAACCGGTTTTGATGCAATATTTTTTGAAGGTAAGGCTGATAATCCTGTATACCTTCTTATTGATAAAAAAAATATCGAAATTCGGGAAGCAAATTTTCTTTGGGGGAAAGATATCATTGAAACCGAGAAAAAACTTAAAGAATTACATGGATCACAATTTAATATTGCAGCCATAGGAAAAGCGGGGGAAAACCTCTCTTTGATTGCCGGGATTGTAAACGATAAAGGAAGAATTGCCGCTCGCAGCGGGATGGGTGCAGTAATGGGTTCAAAGAATCTAAAAGCGCTCTGTTTGTATGGAACAGAGAAAATTAAATATTATAACAAAGAAATTCTGCTATCCAATACCAAAGAATATCTTAAAATGATCAAAAAAAATTCAAAAAAGGGTTTGATCACCAAGATGATTCCAGTTTTGGATCGATTTGTGCCCCTAATGAGGATTATGGGAATGGGTATGGGATTAGATTCGCCGTTGATGCCTAAAATATTGACGCAAATGTTCGGTCCATCGGGGTTAGGCACAACATCAGCAAATGTTCTTTCGTCGCAAATTGGGGATACTCCTATTAAAAATTTAAAGGGCGTAGGATTCAAAGATTTTCCCTATAAAAATGCAATGAATATAAGAGGGAAAGCACTTCGCAAGCATATGAAGAAAAAATACGGCTGTTTTAGTTGCCCAATTCAGTGTGGTGCCATTTTAGAATATGAAGATCTCCCTTATGAAGAAAAAACTACCCACAGACCGGAATATGAAACGAGTGCTGCTTTTGGATCCCTAATTCTGAATGATAATTTGGATGTAATAATCAAAGTGAACGAATATCTAAACCGAGAAGGGATGGATTCTATATCTGCAGGAATGACTGTTGCATTTGTTTTAGAATGCTGTGAAAACGGAATTCTCAATAAGGGAGATTTCAAATGTGAAGAATATCCTGATGGATTCTTACCTAAATGGGGTGAATCCGATTATATATTACCACTTGTTAAGTTGATGGTTTCACGCGAAGGAATTGGTGATAAATTAGCAGATGGTACTAAAATCGCAGCAGAAAAAATTTCAAATTCGAAACAGTTTGCGATGAATGTAAACGGACAGGAAATTCCTATGCATGATGCACGCATGGATCCTAACTTAGGATTGACATACATAACGGATCCAACACCTGCACGACATACAGCAGCTTCACTCAATTTCGAAATGGGGATTTCAGGGAAATATTTTATGCCCGAAGTCAAATTTATTTTTCCGGATGCTCCATACCAACAAGGTCTGGCTCAAGCAATTGTAGCAAAATTTCATCAGATCATTGAAGGTCTTGGATTTTGCTTATTTGCTGTATATTTCGGAAAATATCCCCTTTTAGAGATTTTAAACGCATTGACTGGATGGGATGTTGATATAGATGAATTATTTTCAATCGGTCATAGGATACAGACACTTCGTCAGATGTTTAATGCTCGTGAAGGTGCAATTCGTCATGAAATTCCCGATCGCGCAGTTGGAAACCCTCCGCTATCGAAAGGCCCTTTGAAAGGGGTAAAAATTGTTTTGGAACCTTTAATTGCGGGGTATTACAACGGGATGGGTTTTCTTAATAATGGAGTTCCGAGTGAAGAAATCCTGAATAAATTAGGTTTAGATTTTTGTTTAAAAGATCTTAAGGAAGCAACCGGCGACAGTTCTTACATAAATCGAAGTTTGGAATCCATAGATGAAGATTATAATCCAAATCCAAAAATTGTTCCATTAAAAGGAGGATAAAGTTTTTCATAATCTATCTTTTAATGAAGATTTTTTAGTCTTTATTTTTTCAAATTCATTTTAAATCTCAATTATCAGCGATGGATTAAATTTTTTATTTTCTTCCATATTTTTATATCCACGAGGATTACATACAATTCTGGTATTATCTAATAAATAATCAAAACTATCGTGAGTATGTCCATGGATCCACAAATCAGGACTAAATTTTTTGATAATATCATCAAGATCGGAATAAAAACATGGATTTATTTGACTCTTTTTATATTTCTCATGAACACTTAGATAACTCGGCAAATGATGGGTAATTACTACTATTTTCCCTTTAAATTCTTTATTTAATTCACTTTTTAACCAATTAATACTTTGATTATGCAAAATTATTGAATCTTCAGGAGAAAATTTTTGGTTATCTTTTCTAATATATTTAAAATCATTGAGTCCTACTTTTGCTGTTTCAATATCTTTCTTATTACTCTTATTTATATCGGTCCACAATGTTGAGCCTAAAAATCGAATACCATTTAATTCAATAGCTGAATTTTCTAGAAAATAGAAATCAGGTATTTTCATTTCATTCCAAAAATCCATTATTTCATCATAATCTTGGTGATAAAACTCGTGATTTCCTAAAATATAAATAACGGGGCTTAATTTTAGCTGTTCTTTTATAAATTTAATTGGTTTCTTCCCGAAATCTATATCTCCTGCTATGATTAAAAGATCTCGATCAATTTTAGGGACAAAAATATCTCCAAATTCAAGGTGCAAATCGGACATTATTTGGATTTTCAAGCGAATCAAGGAATATAACAACAACCCATTTAAAAATTATCTGTTATTACTTAGTCTTTTTAATATACTTGTCTAATTGATTATTTCTAAATCGATGTTCAACCCCGCCTTTCATCCCGGGCATTTCCATTGCATATTTCGGAATCATTTTCTTGAAATATTTTCGATTCTCCCTACTTGCAATAAATTGAGAAGAATAAAATTCCTCAAAAATCTCCTCGTTATCCATGCTAATGTCCTCAAAATATGGTGTAATTGATCGATTTCTACTGATTTTCTGAACAATTTCATCAAGAGATCCTTGAAATTTTTGAAATTTACCTTGTTCATTCATGGTTATTGTCTCATTTTTAATTGTGTTAAAGAGGCAGATAAAACAATTAGGGAAACGATTATGAAAGTATTTAAGCAATTCATCCTCACTTTGATGGGAAAGCGAAATTTTTCCATAGAGGACACCATGGTTATTAAGATTTGTTCGAGTAAATTGTCGATTTCGTTCGAGTTCCCGAAAAACTTCGCGCAACATCCGATTTATTTTTCTCGCAAATTGAGACCCACAATTTTTTAAAATGGATTCTGAAGTATTTTGGACTTTCAAAAGTAAATTTTGACTACATTGGGAATGTCTTGGGAGGTTTGTTAACATCTCCTCTTTAGAAAAACCAAATAAACGCGAACTTTTTTTTTTATTCGTTTTTTTATGCATACTTATTGAATCACCTGGATTGGTTTAAAAACATCAAGCGTTTTCTGAATATGCCCATTTATTCGCAAAAATGGATCTGCTCGTTTTAAAATCACTCCTATTGCATGTAACTGTGCACGGGATTTGATAATATGATTATCTCGCCTTAACTGAATTATTCTTCTGGCTGATGTTAAACCAATACCGGGAACTCGTAATAATTCTTTGTAGGTTGCCTTATTTGGATCGATTTTACCATTTTCACCAAAATAATTACGAGCAAGGTGTAATTTCGGGTCTCCTTTTGGAAGATTTTCATCAATTGTTAAAATTTCTTTGATTTCTTTAATAGGAAAGTGATACAAACGTAATAACCAATCAGTTTGATATAAACGATTTTCTCTTTCTAATGGTGTTGCTCGCTTTCGTTCCAGTGGTGTACCTTTAATTGGTGTGAATGCCGAAAAATATCCGCGTCGTAAATCTATCTCTCGATACTCCCAATCAAGCCGTTTTAAAATATCATAATCTGTTTCGCTTCCTGCACCTAAAACCATTTGAGTTGTTTGACCGGAATTCAAAATAGCTGCTCCGTCCCAACGAATTTTTTTATACCCGGTGCTCCTACGAGTAATTCCCCATTCATCTACCCATTCTCCTTTTTTCCCATTATTTTTTTGAGAGTTTTTATCTGAATCAAATTTAGAAGGAGATACACTTTGCTGTGTTTCAGTTTCTATTGAAAATTGATAATCTTGTTGTTCATTTATTATTTTTTTTGCTTCATCATTATGATTATTTCGAATCTCTTTAAGCCATCGTTGGCGTTTTATTATATCTGTATTATAGTTTTTTTGTTCTGCAATTTCAGAAAGAATTTCTTTTGTGGGTGCTTCCAAATTAACAGAAATCCTATCTGCAAGTTGAACCGCTTCTTTTAATAAATAATAGCTGGTTCCAGGTAAACATTTAAA
>JAUWMK010000357.1 GCA_030613185.1 Promethearchaeum sp. | reverse complement strand
AGATTTTAAATAATATGCTGCATCTTTTTCTATAATTTTAAATAAATCATCAAGAGAAATTTCTTCTCCTAATTTTCGAAGAGCAGTTGTTGGACAATTTTCAACGCATAATCCACAATGTGAACATAATTCGCGATTAATATGTATTCCATCGTCTTTCAATTGAATTGCATGTTCAGGGCACACTTTAAGGCAAGTTTCACAACCAATACATCTTACTGAAAACCATTGTATTGATGGTTCTGGAAAAAATGATTCAGGATTATGACACCAAGCGCATACTAAATTACATTTTTTAAAAAAAACTGTAGTTCGTAGGCCTGGGCCATCTTCAGTTGACATCTTTTGTATTTCAAAAATATTTCCAGTAATTGAATTTGCCATTTTAAGATTTTTCTCCAATTAACATCTAATTGCTATTTTTTAATTACATATTGTGCATTTCACGCGCAATAATTTCATCTTGAAGTTCTTTTCCGATAGAAACAAAATATGCATTATATCCTGTTATTCTAACCAATAGATTTTGGTATCCTTCAGGATTAATTTGGGCATCTTTAAGCATATTTGCATCTAAAATATTGACTTGTAATGCAGTCCCACCATTTTCAATATATCCTTTCAAATATGATTTAAATTTCTCTTTAAGTTCTGGATTACGCAGCAAGGAAGGATTAAATGTTAATGTATGACTTGCACCATTAGGTAAAAGATTGATATAATTACCATTTTTATCCTTACCTCCTAATACTGTGCCAACTGAATTCGTAACTGCTGTAGGTCCTTGTACATCTGCACCATTTGTTGGCGAAATAGCATTTGAGAGAAATTGACCTGTATTTCTACCATCAGGTGTAGCTGGAGTAAATCCTGCATCTTCTCCTGCCCAATAATTCCATGATAACATTCCGGGTCTAAATTGAAAATTAGTAGGAGTTTTGTATTTGAAGCATTCTTGAGACCAAATTTCCATTACTTTATATGCTAGTTTATCTGCTTCATCATTATCATTACCATATTTAGGAGCGCGATTTTTTAGAAGCGATTGCATTATTTCCCATTCTTTTTTACCCTTGAAATCGTTTTCCATAGCTTCTTTTAATTCAGCGATTGTGAATTTTTTCTCATCATAAACAAATTTCTTTATTGCGAGCAAAGAATCTACTAAAGTTGCGAAACCAACACCTTCAATTGTAACAAATCGGATATCAGGCCCACCATTTCTGACATCTAATCCTCGATCAATACAACCTTTTACCATTGTCGATAGATAAGGAGTCGGTAACCATTTTGCACGGAATTCTTCCGATATATTATAAATTCCTACTGTGTATTTGATTTGGAATTTTATCTGTTTTACCCAAGCATTCCAGAATTCTTCCCAAGTTTTAAAATCTTCTGCTAATCCTGTTTTTAGTCCAATTTGAACGGGTTTACCTTCTTTTGGATGGAGCATTAGTACGTTTTGATTTTGATTTGCGCTTTTTCCATTATTTAGTGTCAGTAATATACTTTTGACTAAATTAGGATTGCAATTTACAGTTCCACTACGATCATTTCCTTGCATAGTATTTTCCAAGCATCCAACACAAGCATAATCCCATGCATCTTCTTTTGGGATTCCTTCCCTTATCATCCCTGCTATTGAACGCTCATCAAAATTTAGAAGAAAGGGAGCACCTTGAGACTTTGTTATCATATCCACAATAATATTTAGCAATTTATCAGGAGAATTTCTGTGTAAACGGACATTTGGTTTTGGTTCAAGAATTGGACTCCATTCATCAACTATCTCAAGAATAGTGTAGGTTAATTCGTTAGTAAGATCTTCTCCATTAGCCCCACATCCCGATAATGTCATAAGTTGTCCAAAGCCTGCTGTAATTCCATTATTTCCCACTCGCATTTGCGCATCATATGCAGTATTACAGTGAAACCAAAAAGACCCTAAAATGTCTTTAGCAAAATCTTTGGTGATATTTCTTTCATCAATTACATCTTTTTTATAGAGATCCCATAAATGTTGGTCTGTTCTTCCGAATGATAAACCCGGACCAGGATAACTCTCTTCGGACATTACAAGCATATGAATTAACCAAAGAGATTGAACTGCTTGCCAAAAAGTTTGAGCAGGTTCCCAAGGTACGATTTCAAGATTATTTGCCATTTGTATGAGTTCATGTTTTCTAGTTTCGTCATTTGATCCATTTGCTAATCTTCTACATTCTTCAGCGTATCTTTTAGCTAATTTTCGTGGAATTTCCGAAGCTTGAATAATTGCCCTTAGTTCGTCACCTAATGGGCCTTTTTTTTCTTTCTGATTAAGTAGGTTATATCTTTCCGTAGCTTCATTATGTACTTTTTTGAATCCATTTTTTATTATATAGTCATAATTTGGAATTAAATGTCCAGCAGTTGCACCTGCATTACCAAAACCATGATTATGATAATTAAAAACAGAATGTCTGCCTTTCAAATTTTGTTTTTCATATATTTTTTGCTCTTTTTCATTTAAGCATTTACTCATTTGAGTATTAAATCGACCCCCCGCTAAAAGCTCGGGACCAATTATCTCTTGAGGAATATTATCCAATATTACTTTTTCAAAAAAGATAATTCTTCGTTCTGGAAGAGATTTAGACCAAAAATCTTTAGATAATTCAACTTTTTCAGCCATTAATGATAAAGAAGAACTGTAAATACCACGGGATTTATTCCCAAGATAGAAATAAATTTCAGGCACTATGTAATAATCACTTTCAGCAAATTGACGATCCCCGAGAATTCCGGTAGTAAATGGCATGTATTCATTATTCCATTCTCGTTTTACACCTAAGAAATAATAATCTCGTAGCCATTTATTCCGTGGAGATAAATCATGTGGTTCAGCAATTTTGTATTTTTGCTGATCACTTAACAAATCCTTTTTTTCTGTAGTTACCATTTTTTATCATTCTTTCTTTCAATTTTTTTTATTTAATTAATATATTTAGATGATCTATATATGCATTTGCAAAATATTGATGGAAACCATGGTTTCCATTACTAATTTTAATCAAAAACATCTATATTCATATAGGTAAAGATTAAACACAAAAATGTTAAAGTATGGGGTACTTAGAAAACTCAATTAATTTTCAATATTTTTTTTTAATTCTAAGGACAATATTATATTGAGAATGGAATCATCAGACCATAATTTTGAAAAAAAGCAAGAAATCGCGAAAAAATTTTGGGAATTCTTCTTGAAGCACGGGATGGTTAAAACTATTGTTAATGATGTTTCGAAAGAGATGCATATGAGTAAGAAAACAATATATAAGTATTTCAAAGGGGGAAAGCAAGAGTGTCTATACTTCATTTTTTCAAACATTGGCCAGCAAGCCCGTATAATTATAGAAAAAGAGATCATGAATTTTTCCACATCTTGGAAAAAAATCGAGTATACAATTAAGAAAATATTCGAAATTTTTGTTCCATATGTTTTGGATAATGTAGCTGATAAAGGAGAAGATTATATTGCTGAAAATTTAATTGGTGGGAAAGCAATTAAAGAAGTTTTTCAGGACCTTTTCATAGGAATACTAAATGAAGGTGTTAATAATGATGAATTCTCAATCGGCAATATAAGACAAATCTTTAATTTTATTTGTGGAATAATATCAGAGAGTATGATAATGATACATAATGATCCTGATGTTGATGTCTTAGATCAAGTTCTTTTAACTGTGAAAAAAATCCTTACAAAATAAACAACAATTAATTTGATTAGATTCATAATACGAGCAACATTGATTATTTTGGATTAAAGTAATGAGCCGAAAGCAATATCAAAAACAACCTAATTTTAAGAAAATTATAAATTCGAATGATTCATTCCATAACAAGAATATCAAAAAACAAATTCGTGACCTCCAACCTGGCGATTACTATAAAGGGACGGTCAAAATTCTACGAAAAGTTAAACCAGGACCTCTGATTTTGTCTGTTTTTGATGGGTCAGGAAAAATTGACGCCATTGCTCGTGATAGTTTATTTGATGAGATGAAAAGAAGTGCATCTGGAAGAACAACTTATGATTTTGGAAATATAAAAATAAAGGATAGTCGGAAAAAGAAAAATACATCTCAATCTTCTAATAATTCAAAAGCATTAACCGAAGATGATATTCACGTTGATGATGTTTTCGAAATTCAAGGAAAAATTGGCATTCACAGAGATAAATTGGAAATTGAGTTAGATTCTTTGAAAGAAGCGACAATGGATTTCAATGCGCTGATAGATAGTCAATCGGAACCGCTAAGAAATACTTTTAGCATCGAATCGGAACGATATGAAGCAATGAAATCAGTCTTTTTACGTATTGCTCAACGAATACGGCATGCAATCATTGATGATCAACCCATAGTAATTCGCCATCATAACGACGCTGATGGAATTTGTGCTGGCCTAGCAGTCGAACAAGCAATTTTGAGTGTAATTAAACGCCGAGAACTTCCCTCGAAGAATAGAATTTATCGGAGTCCGAATATCACACCATTTTTTGATCAGATTGATCTTTTTAGGGATATAAGTAAATTTACAAGGTATTCAAAACAATTCGGTGATAAATCTCCTCTTCTTTTATTATTGGATACTGGATCAACCCCCGAAAATTATTTTGCTTTACAAGTATTACAATCCTTCAAATTTGAATGCATCATAGTTGATCATCATAATCCCGGCTCTATTACGGACGGAAAGAGCATGGTTTGTGATTTGATTGAATTTCACCTCAATCCG
>JAUWMK010000183.1 GCA_030613185.1 Promethearchaeum sp. | reverse complement strand
ATAACCTGCTCTTTTGCAGTAGGATGTTCTCCTATTTTCTTCAATACGTGATACTATTAAATCATTTGATCCTTAAAGCTTTGAAGTTTTGGTTTGGATGTTTCTTTATAGTTTTTTTTCTCATTTATTTATCTACACATTTTTTATAATAATTAAAAATTTAAGAGTAAAGATTGATTAATAATTTAAGATTGAAATGAAAGAAATTATCGAAGCAGCAAGAAAAATCACTGCGCTCGAAATCCAAGGCGCGACAAACATTGCAATGTTTGCAGTTAAGGAATTGGTAAAGTTTGCGCAACGTAATAAATCCTTATCTAAAAAAGAAATGTGGTCACAATTAATTGAGGTTGAAGAAATTTTTACTAAGTCCCGTAGTACTGAGCCAGCAATGCGAAATGGTTTGATGTATATTTTGGGAAAACTACAACACGATCAACTAGAAGGTATTTCAGAAGATATTCCCAAAATGATTGAAATTTATGGCTCCGAATATGAAAACATTCTAAAAGAGGCTAAGAAAAGTATAGCCCAATATGGAAACAATCTTATTCCAAGTAATTTAGAAAAACCGTATATAGTTCAAACTCATTGTCATAGTTCTGTTGTAGAAGGAATTTTGATAGAAGCTCATAAACAAGGAAAGAATTTTATTGTAGTTTCAACAGAGACTCGCCCATTTTACCAAGGTCGAATAACTGCAAAAAAATTGACTGATGCAGGAATAAAAGTTATTCAAGTTGTGGATAATGCGATGCGTTGGGTTGCAAACAAGTTTAATTCAGACATTATCATTATTGGAGCGGATGCTATTACTAGTGAGGGAACGGTTTTAAATAAAATTGGATCGCGATTATTAGCTTTGGTAGCAAAAGAGATGCATATTCCCCTCTACGTTGCAAGTCCTTTATTAAAATATAACCCGGGAACTGCTTTTGGAAATTATGAAAAAATTGAAATGAGAAACACAAAAGAAATTTGGAAAGACTGGACGGATTCCCCAAAAAATTTGACTTATTTGAACCCTGCTTTTGAAACTATAAATAGGGTTTATATTTCGGGAGTAATAACTGAAGCAGGAATTTTCCCGAGCGGTCAAGTTCATATGATATTCGATACAACATATCCTTTCTTACAAGAAGCTTACAGAATAATTGAACACGGTAGTCCTAGCGATATTTTTTAAAAGAAAATATGGTGAAAATAGAAAATGGTAAAAATTGAAAATTGGGAAATATTCCCTGAAAAAGTAGAAATACCGATAACCACGTGCGATCTATATATAGCATATAATCTGACTCCGCCCGAAGAAAACCTTATCGATGATAAAATGAAAATACGCTTGGGTGCCTATATCTTGAAAGATCCAAAATCATTTAATTTCAATGAATTTAGGCAAAAAAACATAATAATGTACTTATCCATCAGCCCAAAACTTCGCCAAGGTTGGACAAAAGAATATGGATTATATCGGGCAGCATTAGAGATTGCTGCAGAGGAAAGTACTGGCACTTGGGATCCAGATTTAAAAACATTACTCCCCAGTGAAATGGATAATAATTCTAAAGAAAACATGAAAATACTGGAAGCAAAAGTAATTGGACTTAATTTTAAGACTGGTATGGCTGCTGTAGCTTTACCGAAAGAAGGTTTTGAAGATGGAAATCTTCCACAAGTTTTAAGTGTAATTATAGGCAATTATACAGGAATGTCAAGTGCTGCATGGGGAGTTAGATTAGAAGACTTAGACATCCCTGATGATTTTGCAAACACATTTCAAGGTCCATTAGTAGGTAATGAAGGAATAAAAGCAATTTTGGGAGAACAAATCACTGTTGGAACAATTGTAAAACCAAAAACAGGTCTCAGTGAAGCAGATTGGGCAAAAACGTCAACCAGGTCTTTTATGGGAGGGTTAGATGTTGTGAAAGATGATGAAAACCTCACATCACAAGATTATTGTAAATTTGAAAAACGAGCGCGCTTAGTTTTTGAAGGTATTAAAGAAGTAAATGCAAAGACAGGTAGAGAATTAATTTATGTTCCGAATATAACATCAGGAGATTTTGATGAGATGACAAAGAGAGCAGATTTAATCAAGGATCTTGGTGGAAATTGCTTAATGATTGATATTTTATCTTCTGGAATGACGGCTGTTCAAACTATTCGTAAAAAATATCCGGATATGATTATTCATGGACATCGAGCAGGACACGGAGCTCAAACAATATTCCCCGAAATTATCATCGACGGTATTCAATATAATTTGAGGCATGGAGTCTCAATGAAAGCTTGGACTTTAATCGCTAGACTAGCCGGGGTCGATCAATTTCACATCGGGGCCCCAAAAGGAAAAATGGAAGCATCATCTCGAACAGTTTTAGAAAATCTTGAAGCTTGCACGCGACCATTAGGAAAAATCAAAACTATGCGACCAATATGTTCTGGAGGATTAAAAGCTACTGTCATGTGGGATGTAGCAAGAATTATGAATCCAACAGGTGATACACCAAATATGGACATTATATGTCAAGCTGGAGGGGGAACTCATAGCCATGATTTGGGAACTTTTGGAGGAGCAAAATCAATGGTCCAAGCAAGAGATGCAATTAAAAAAGGGTTATCTCCACAGGAAGCAATGGCAAAACATTTTGAAACTTTGCTTGCATTCAGAAAATGGGACGAAGAAGTTTATGGAAATTGGATAAAAAACCTTTCCAGTGATTCAAAGCTAGTTGTGGATCCGGATACTCGCCCATATTATGATGATAAAGATAATAAAGAAAAAGGGCCTATTGCAATAGATCTGAAATCAGCAATTCTTAAATATCCATTATTGAAGGATGATCTGAAAAAATTTAATCCAACTTTATACGAAAAAATTTCTTAATTTTGAAACTAAAACGAAAATTTTATTTTTTTTCCTTTATTTTGAGAATTATTAGAAAATATTTAGTGACTATTTATGGCTCGAAAGAAAAAAGAAAAAAAAGTACCAACTCATGTTTTTGAAGTAAATGTATCCAAATTATCCTTATCACAAGAAAAATATGTCGATCAGATGATTTCATTCATTTCTGAAAACCTGAAAGTTAAGGATGTTTCCAAGGATGGAAATAAAGTTGATGTAGAATTGCCAAAGACGATTTCAAAAAAGATGTTTAAACTGAGATTAAATAGATTTCTTTACCAATCAGGTTTAAAAAGTGATTTTAGGTTAATATCCATGCTTAATGAAGGAAAGCAAGGATATATGTTCATGGATCGTTAGAATAGACTTATAACCTACATATAATATTTTTTTATTCATTCCTCAAACAGTAAGAACAATGATTGAGTCACAACTAACTTTTCGCCCTTCATCCATATTAGACATAATTAATATTATGGACGAGGCAAGTTGTTTAGAATTTTCAACGGATAAACCAGGAAATATAGGTCCTAATCAAAAAATAAAGGGAATTTCATTTGAAAATTTAAAATTTGTTTCAAATAAAATAAAAATAGCAAATATAAAATATTTTAAAGATGAATCAGAGGAAATTTCAATAGGGAAATTCATTTATAATGCAGTAAAAACAATGGTAGAGACACAACCCTATGAAAATTTACTTTTAGGACATATTCTATTATATTCTCCACTAGTTATTGCTTCAAAAAGATTTTTAGAAGAGCCAAAAGATGGAAAATTAAGAAAATGGAAAGGATTTTGGGATCTAACTGAAGAAATAATTGATTTTTCCTCAGTTTCAGATGGAATATGGCTTACGCGCTCGATTATATTATCAAAAGCAGGAGGAATAAAAAATCCAGGGGGAAAACTGGTAAATTCAAAATATGATATCTTGGAACCGGATATCGAAAAAAAGATAATAAGTGACAATAAAACATTGAAAGATCTCTTTATTGATAGTGCAGAATACGATTTAATTGCTCGTCAATATGCCAGCAATTTTAAATTTTGCCGAGATTTGATATTAAATTGGTTAATCCCAGAGATTGAAAATTTCAATTCAAAATCTGAACTTGTTTTTAATATATTCCTCAAAATTTTATCTCAAGAACCCGATTCATTAATATTTCGTAAAAATAACATTGCTACTGCATTAAATATCCAAAAAAGAGCTCAAGAAATTCAGGAAAATAATGTGAATCAAACAAAACGCGGGAGAAATTTAACCTCTAAGCTTAATAATTATATGAACAGTAAAAATGGAAAATTAAATCCTGGAACTACGGCGGATTTAACTGCAGTGGTGATTTTTATTTGTATTTTGTTTGGAATTATTTAGAGCATTCGCATTTAAATCAATTCATTACGCTGATAGCAGTTTCAACTTTCTTAAAAATATCTCTAATTTTCTTTGGATCAATCTGAATTTTTAAAGCAACTTCGCACAAATCTTTCTCATCACGAAAATTTTCTTCTAATTCTTCTAATAATTTGAAATCTTTCTTATTAAAACCTTGTAGAGTCAAAAGAGGTATTAAATCTTCCGAAATATGTTTGATTGTAGGGAGAACTTTTCTTTTTTGAATTATTTTTCTATAAACTAATTCAGTAATATATCGTTCTAGCTTAATTTTAGTGATTGAGTCTTGATCGTTCAATTTTTTAAAACTTGTTCCTGAATCGATAATTTGTAGTATTTTAATGATTTTTGCTGAATTATATTTGTTTATTAATAATAGATTTTCAGTAGTTCCATCTTCGAGATAAATCTTAGCATTCTCAGTTTGTTCAAAAATATCCCAATCATGATACCTAAATCTAAAATAAATTAAATTATTTACCCACATATTAAAAAATTCTTCATGAATTTCGTTTAAATCAATATTCATTTCTTCTGAAAATTCTTCAATAGACCAAGTTCCGTCAATTTTTTCAAATATATTTTCACTAATACCTTTGCTTTTTAAAAATTCATTCAAATCTTGCTTTGATTCTTGTTCTTCTCCTTGTTTTATGAAATCATTTTTTCGTTCAGGAATTAAAAAATCAGGAAATAAATACTCAGAAAAATTCCTGCTAAAATTCTCAATGGCTATAGAAATAATCTTATCCCCTAGATCTTCATCTTCAATTAGATTTCCTTCATGAGGTTCCTCTTTAAAATCAATCTCTTGGGCAAATTCAATAATTGATTTCTCAAGTAAAGGAATCAATTTTGAATAGACTGAATCGGTAACCACCATTAAGTAATATTTTTCCACTTTAACAAATGTAAATACAAAGCTATGGCCCAAATCTTCCAATTCAATCTTAAAATTTAAAACTTCTTCGTTATCATCCATATCATCATAAGATATCCCTTGATCGGATAAAATCTTATTATAATCAAAGTCATAAACAGTTTTAGAAAAGGTTAAATCCTTGAAATCAATCAAACATTTCCCATTTTCAGAGTTAAACAAAGCAATGTAGAAAAATCCGTGCAAATTTTTCAGCTCTTTATATTTTTTAAAAAAATAAGGGATTAAAAAGTGAATTTGGACCATTCATCTTCTTCTTCATCTTCATCGATGGATTTGACCTTTTTCTTTTTCTTCTTCTTAGCATTGCCGGCTTTTTCTTCTTCAAGCCCTCCAGATTCTTCTCCAAAACTATAGATATTTTCTTCAGACTCACTCTTTCCTGAAGATAAATTGGAACTCATTGAAATTGCTTCTTCAGATTCTTCCGCTAAATTATCGGCTGAAGTTGCTGGAGGCTGATCGATAGTTTCCATATCTTTAATAATATATTCTTCGGTATGTTTCTCACCTTTTTGAACTAATTTTAAGAAATCTCCGTGAATTTTAATGGATATTGCTGAATCTGAATTTAATAATCGAAGGTTTACTTCTTCACGAGCGCCTTCTTTAGGCATTCGAATAACTTGAGCTCTTTGATTTTGAAATACGCCTGATATTATTTCCACAGTATCGCCTTCTTCTAAGATTTCTGTTACTTTTCTTGGAGAAATTACATGAGAAATAGATTCAAGGCTTATAGAACCTACAATTTTACCTTTTATATGCCGTAATCCAGCGATTGTAATCATAACATCTCTTTGATGAATAGCTTCAATAAATACATAACCCCTTAATTCTTCAGCGATTAATAACGCTTTTAGATCAGGGAAAGGATTTAATACGCGTAATCTATTGAAAATATTTTGGAGAACGCTTTTTTCTTGGCCAATGGTAGTTCTCACGGCAAAAATTGTAGTTTTAATTTCCTTATCGACAAGGGGTGTTTGATCTGTGGACATAAAATTTACCTGTTTTTTTCCTATTTCTTCCTAAAATCCCTTTTTTTCGTATTTATTGTTAGAAAAAGGGAGTATTTAACCTAAGTATTCCATGTAAAAAAAATTTTGCTTTTTAAAAGATAGAAAATTTAAATTATTATTATCCATTATCCAAATTAATTATCCATTTCAGCTTGATTATTTTTTGTGCAGCAAAAAAAAAATTTTAGAAGTTTTGGAAATAAAAAGGTATGAAAAAAAAATATGCCAAAAAATAGAAGACGTAATCAAACAGAAGTTACAAAACGTCCAAGAATTCCTAATTATAGAAACGATGAATTACTTGGTGTCTGCACAGAAATATATGGAGGGGAACATATGCAGATCAAGTGTGAAGATGGAAAAACTTATATGGGTCTCATCCGAGGAAAAATAAAAAAAAGGATGTGGGTTCGTGTGGGCGATGTTGTGCTAATAATGCCTTGGGCAGATATGACGGTTAGAAAGGGTAAAGATCCAAAAGCGCATATTATTTGGCGTTATACTCGCACTCAGACAAACTGGCTTCAAAATCATCGATATATTAAGCCGCAATTCTTAGAAGATATGCAGAATATCTAAAATTTCAAATCTTATTCAATTTCTAAAAATTTGTTTTGCCGCACAACTTTAAGATATTTTTTCTTCTTCAAATTTTTTTAACAAGTTTTGAATAGATTAAATTCTGATAATATGTATACAGTGAAGTAAAAATTTATATAATTTAGTTTGTAAACTTCATATATGGATTTAAACCGTAAACATACTATTTTGCAGCGATTTCCTCGTACGTGGGCCATTTTTGGGGGAATTATCGCTATGGCTTTCTTTCTTGTAGGTATGGTCATTTCACCTGCTCCGATCATTAATTTGGATATGAATAATATTGATACTCCGAGAACAGCTGCTCCGACCGACTTCATCTCCACTTGGAATACATCTGCGATTAGTGATGGATCCAGTGGAGCTTATCAAATCAGTTTACCATTGGAATCATCTGGTGATTATAATTTTATAGTGGAGTGGGATGAAACAGACAGCGATACAATTACTGAATGGAATCAAACGGAAGTGACACATACTTATTTGACCGAAGGCGTGAAAACAATTAATATTTCAGGTATATGTGAGGGATGGCGTTTCAATAGTGGTGGCGATAAATTAAAACTGCAGGAAATTTCACAATGGGGAACCGTCAACTTAGGAAATTCTGGTGTGTATTTTTATGGGTGTGAAAATTTCAATTTAACGGCTACGGATGCCCTAAATCTAACCGGTACTACTAATCTTTATCAAGCATTTGGAAGATGTAGCAATCTTGGAGCGAGCGGATCCATGAATATATGGGATGTGTCGGCAGTCACGAATATGGGTTATATGTTCTATTCTACGGATTCTTTTAATCAAGACATTGGCAGTTGGAATGTGTCGGCAGTCACAAATATGAGGAGTATGTTCTCTTATGCGGATTCTTTTAATCAAGACATTGGAGGTTGGGATGTTTCAGCAGTCACATATATGGATAATATGTTTTTAGGAGTTACCTTAAGTACTTTAAATTATGATAATTTACTTCAAGGCTGGGCTCAACTTTCTCTTCAACATGGGGTATCTTTTAATGCAGGAAACTCCCAATATAGTGCAAGAGCTGAAGATGATCGACAATCAATAATAGACACATTTGGATGGAATATAACTGATGGGGGTTTCCGATCAGTTCCATCTCCATTAAAGTTAACTACAACAGTGGGATATGGATCTATCGGATTAACTTGGACAATTGCTTTAGAACCATGGTTTTTAGTGGAAGAATATCATATTTACCGAGCTTCCTCCAGTGAAGGCACATTTACATATTTGGGAGCATCTCCAACCGAATCCTATACGGATACTGGAGTTACTAATGGAGTCACATATTATTATAAAATTAAAACAATTACAGAATATGATGAAAGTGATTTATCTGATCAAATTTCTGCAACACCTGAGGCATTAGATACAGACGGCGATGGTTATTCCGATTACGATGAAATTAATATGTATGGAACAGATCCGTTAGATGCAAATGATTATCCTGAAGCTAGCTCATCATTGGGTTTACTTATCGGAGGAATCTTTGGAGGAGTTGCATTAATAGGGATTGGGGCTATAATTATTATTAAGCGTTACAAAAAATAGAATTCTAAATTTTTTTTTTATTTTTATTTTCACTTAATTTCTTTAATTCAAACGAATTTTCCCGCTGCATTTTTCCATCGATATATTAAACCAGAATTTCTTGAAGATATGCAGAATATCTAAAATTTCAAATCTTATTCAATTTCTAAAAATTTGTTTTGCCGCACAAAAATTACTTTAATTTTATTATCTCTACATTTTTTCCGTAATTCTTTATCGTTAGTTGCAATGTAAACATTATTACCTTCCTTGGAGGAATTTAAAGCATATTCAAGAAGTAAATCGTCAACTAATATTCCAAGATGCTGTCGTTCACATTGGATTAATGTATATTCTTGTTTTTCCAAAATAGCGCGACATAATTGATATTCTTGTTTTAATTTAGTTTTTCGCGGATATTTCCTTATTTTATCTTCTAATTCAGTAAAGGTAGCAGAAAGAACAACCAATTCGAATGTTTTAGGAAAATTTATCTCCAATTGATTGTAAATATCTACTCTTAAGGTTGAAGGTGTTAAAATAAAATTAGCATCTAAAAAAATTTGAGAAGACGCAAACATTGACACATTTTATCCGCCCTAACTATTTCTTTTTGTAAAATACGAATATAAATCATCTTCATCCTTTTTTGGCTTCTTTTTTTCTTTCTCTTCCTTTTTTTCTTCTGTAGTAGCTGGCTCACTTACGGGAGTTGGAATAATTGGAGGTTCACTTAATGGAATTGGAATAATTGAAGGTTCAATTAATTGATCTGGAATACTAGCAGGTTCACTAAAGTGA
>JAUWMK010000038.1 GCA_030613185.1 Promethearchaeum sp. | reverse complement strand
CCATTGATCCTAATAAATAATTTGAGCTCCCCTCAGGATAGTGGAGCTTTGCCGAGAGCAAGATTTATCACGTGCAAGTAAAGAGTAAAACCTTAAAACAACAAGCGCATTTTGATGTATTAAAAAAAATTAATAATGTGTCTCTTTCTTTCCACACTTTTCCAAATAATAAATAATTTTTGAGATGAAATACTTAATTATATAGATCAATGTCAAAAAATTCCCCTTTCGAGTATTTTTATCAAGTTCCAAGCGCACAACAATTGTTGGACTATGCATTTTCAAAGGCATCATCAAAATCTCCATCCTTACCTAAAACACTTCCAAGTTTAGAAAGAGTTAAAAGAAAGGAGATGAAACGGATTGAAACATCTAATTATATCCTCTCAAAAAAAGTTAAAGCAATAATTAAATCTGTCCCAAATTTAGATACATTACCTGAATTTTATAGGAGATTAAGTCATTTATTAGTAAATAATGATGATTTACGCAAGAATCTTGGAAGATTAAATGGGACTATACCGGTTCTCCAGCGTTTAGAAAGAGATTATAAGAGAAAAGTTACTTATCAAAGAACAGCAAAGCAATGTGCAGCAGCCCGTGTCGAGTATTTCGGAAGATGTTCTTCAGTTATTCGTAAACAATCAATAACTTTACAATTTTTAGAGAACTGTAGGATAGATTTAATGCAAGTCCCTTCAGTTGATTTAATCTTACCTTCAGTTGTTATAGCAGGTTATCCAAATGTTGGTAAATCAACTTTAGTTGGAAAAATTTCATCTGCTCAACCTCATATTTCCGAATATCCATTCACTACAAAGCAAATCTATTTGGGGATTTATTATGATCAATATGGATCTCGCTATTTTCAAGTAATAGATACTCCCGGTATATTAGATCGGCCAATGTCACAACGAAATTCAATAGAAAAACAAGCAATTTTAGCTCTTAACACTATCGCTACAATTATTATTTTTGTTTTTGACCCAACAGCAGCATCTGGATATGATGTTCCAAACCAAATTAAACTCCTTGAAGAAGTTCAGCAGATTTTTTCAGAAGATTTGGAAATCCCAATTAAAATTGTAATCAATAAAATTGATTTTGCAACATCAGATGAAATTAATCTGCTATTAAGTAAATTGACCGAAATGAAGTTGATTTCTAATAACGATGATGTGATTAGGACTAATGCTAAAGATGGGGAAAATGTTGACGAAATTTTAAAATATTTACTAAAATTCTTTAAAAATAGGGATTTTCGAAGATGAAACACGCGTATAGAATAGAAACAGAAAGATTAATTATCAGATGCTATAATCCTAGCGATGTATATTTATTAAAAACGGCAGTTGATGAAAGTTTCAAGCATCTTCAACCTTGGATGCCATGGGCAAGCAATGAACCTGAAGATCTACAAGTGAAAATAGATCGAATTCGAATGTTTAGGGGAGAATTTGACTTAAATAAAAATTATGTCTATGCCATTTTTGACCCAGAAGAAAAAATCATAATTGGAGGGTGTGGATTACATCCACGCATCGGTTTTAATGCACTTGAAATTGGTTATTGGATACATGTTAATCATATTAAAAAAGGATATGGAACAGAGATAACTACTGCTCTTACAAAGGTAGCTTTTGAGATCGAAAAAGTTCAACGTGTAGAAATTCACTGCGATCCTAGCAATATTGGAAGTGTTTCTATTCCTAAAAAACTTGGATTCACTCATGAAGCTACATTAAAAAGAAGGAATTTAAATTACAAAAACGAACAAATTGATTCGATGATTTGGACAATTTTCCTTGATGAATTCTTTAAATCAGAAATAAAAGAAAAGAAAATGAAAGCATATGATGCTATTGGAAAAATAATTCTGTAGCAAGCTTGTTTTTCTCATTTTTGTTTTCTATCTTGGAATTTAAAGGAAAACTCAAATGAATCCCCAAAACTCCGAAATTCTACTTTAAATGGATTGGTTTTCATTATATGCATCATTGGGTAATTTTCAGCCAATATTTCCCCAATAAAACCCGATATTCCTTTTTCTTGAGCGATTTCAATTAATCGATTTAACATATATTTAGTCAAACCTTTTCCTCGATATTCTTTCATTACAGTGAACGCTATCTCAGCCAAATTTGTTGATCTGTCTAAATAAAAACTTCCAGCTGCAATTATTTGTTCATTATCTTCATCGCCTATGATCCCAAATAGCATAAATGAAGTCTCATAATCAATGTTGACTTTAGGTTGAGTCTCTTGATGAGGAAACGCTTTTCTTGGAGCAAAAAACCTTAAAATCCTATCATCAGTACTAAGTTTATAGTATAAATCCTGCAAAAGTCTTTCATCAGTAGGTTTAGTTGGTCGAAAAAATATTTTCTCTTTCGATTTTGTGGTATAAAAGCTCTCATATTTATCTGGATAAATAACAACAATACCATTTTGAGTCAGCGGTAACATCTGATCTTCGTAAATATAATGCATATTTTTGGCTTTCTCTAATAATTTTTGCCTAAATTTTGGATGAGCGATTCCAATCATCTGAAGAACGCGATTTCTGATAGATCTTCCATGCAAAAATGCAATTCCATATTCAGATACTACATAATGAACATCTGATCTTGTTATTACTACACCTGCTCCCGGATCCAGAGTGGCAACAATTCGTGATTTTTTACCGTCTGCAGTAGTACTCGGGACACATATAATAGGTTTTCCACCACGGGACATAGCAGCACCCCGTGTAAAGTCAACTTGACCCCCAATACCACTATAAAATGTTTCTCCAATACTGTCTGAATTAACTTGCCCTGTTATCGAGACAGTTAATGCGGCATTAATAGAAACTTGTTTAGTATTTTTGGCAATATTAAAAATATCATTGATAAATTCTGTTGGATGGAATTTGATGAAAGGGTTTTCATTAACAAAATCATATAATTTTCTAGAACCCATAACAAAAGAAGTCATAACGTGAGGGTATTGATTTTTTGAACAGTTTACAACATTTGAATTAATTAAATCAATAGCAGAATCGGACAGAACCTCACTGTATATAGCCAGATCCTTCTTATCCTTTAAATGGCTTAATGCAGCATTAGGAATACTTCCAATTCCGAATTGGAGAGTTGATCCATTCTCAATAAGCCGGGCAATATACTCCCCAATTTTATCAGATCTTTCATCAATAGGAGGATATTCAAATTCTATTAAAGGAGAATCGTGGTATACAAAATAATCGATATCCCTCATGAATATGAATGAATCTCCCATAGTTCTGGGCATTTGTGGATTTATTTGCGCAATTAAGATTTTTGCCTCCTTTGCCAATGTGCGATTCACATCAACATTTATTCCGAGTGAACAGAATCCAAATTTATCTGGAGGGGAAACTTGAATCAAAGCAACATCCGCATGCATTCTCCCCAATTTAAAAATTATAGGGATATCACTTAGAGCAATAGGAACATAATCAGCTTTTCCTTGATTTACCGCCTCACGTATAGAAGGTCCTCCAATAAAAAGGCAAATATGGCGAAATAGTGAAGGATTTCGTTCATCAAAAAACTTGCTATTAGAAAGTGAAAGAAAATGGATAATTTCACAATCTACATATCGCCATTTCTTTTTGATTAATTCACTGGTAAGGATTAATGGTTCTGAACAACCAGAGCCGATAAAAATTCGAGATCCGGGCTGAATAATCCTTGATAACCCTTCAGGTTTAATTTCCTTATTTTTATATTTAGATCGCCAATCGAAAGAATTTGCCATACAATTAATAATGTAGTTTTTTCCCTTAAATTAATTAATCAATAAGAGAATATCATTAATATCAAAAAATGAAAATCCCAACCATCCTACCACCAGCAGATGTATTCACTCGAAAACAATGGATTTCAATCATTGGAGCAGATCTTGCAGCGAGTATCTTATGGGCGAGTCATTTTATTTTTGAATATAATGCAATCATAAAATCTGGATTGGAATTGTATTTTCTGGCAATTTGTTACTTTGGTTGCGTCTTAGGAGGTATTTTCGCTCTAAAAATAATCCCAAAATTGAATTATTATTTTGCTTTTCTATTTTTTCTCAGTTTGGATATATTATTTTTAATCTTACTAATTACAATGGAAAACCCAATAATTGTAATAATATCTCTGTTCGGAGCTGGGTTCTTTGGTAGTTCATTTACAGGTATAATCTTCATTCAATTTTCATATGCATTACCTGATCCAAAATTTAACGGTCGAGCAAACTGTGGAGGATATTTTGTTATCAATTTACTAATAGTTTTTATGATTTTGATTAATTTATCTCAATTTCCCTTTGGAAACATTATTTTCTTGATTATTATTTTCACAATTATTATTATTTTTACTTTAATCGGTAAATCAGATGTAAATTTACACCCTCAATCTTCTTTACGAATAAGTAAATATCTTTTCGATAAAAAAAATTTATCCGAAATCTTCATGGCTTTTTTTTGGGGATTTTTCTTAACTATTCCTTTTTACTCTATATTTTTAATTTTTGAAGGAGAAAATTTGCATGAATTCTTCAATACATTCGTTTTGATTATGTTTATCACCTTTGTAATTAGTGTTTTTATAGCAGGGCAAATTTATGATATTTTAGGACGAAAAGTTGGAATGCTCCTTGGATTAGGAATACAGGCGCTATCATTTTTGTTGATTGTAATTTTAAAGGGAGAATATTATTTGGATTATATCTTCCCTATTGTATTAGGAATAGGAACAACTTTTTACTTAACGAGTATCCCACTAATTATTGTTGAGATTACTCCAAAAAAATTTATTCGCGACAAAATGAGCTTAGCTTATATATTCATGGGACTTGGGATGATATTTGCGGTTGGAATTGCAGAACTTCTAAAAAATGAATTTCTAAAAGATTATTCATACCTCACAGTATACCTACTTTTCATGTTTCTTATTGCTGCCATATTTATCTCCCAAATAAAAGAAACACTTCCATCAAAAAAAGAACTAGAATGGCAAGGTGAAATGCAATATCTCTTCCTAATTTTCAAATCAGGAGTCACAATTTACAATCAAGATCTTACCAAAATAGGAAAAAAAATAGATTATCATAAAGATTCAGAAATATTATTAGGAGGCGCATTAGTTGCAGTCTCATCAATATTTAATGAGATTTTAAGAGACAAGAAGATAATTAAGGTCATAAAGCAGGAAAATTACACGATTCATATTGAAGAAGGAAAACATGTGATTATGGCGCTAATTGCTCTTCATGAAATAAAAAAAATCCGCAAGAAAATGCAAGAATTTCTTGATGATTTTGAAGATTTTTTTGAAGATGCACTTGTTAAAGGCATTGCAGAAACTCAACTATTTATGCCTACTGCAAAAATCGTTCAAAAACATTTCTTCAATTATTGGTAATCAATGGAAATTGCGATCAAAAAACTATAAATAAATCAGTTCTTTTTAAAAAGTACCATGTCTCCTACCAAAGAGTTTAATCCGGATGGAAAAGATTTTATGCTTTTTACTCCTGGACCAGTCGAATCACCAGAATGGATCCTAAAAGAATTGGGGAAAGCGAATGATACTCACAGAAGTCTTGCATATCGTGAAATGCATAGATCTATAAGAAAAAATTTACAAACATTACTAAGTACAAAAAATGAAGTATTAATTTTTGCCAACTCAGGAACTGGGATCTTAGAAGCTTGTGTCAGAAATTTGTTAAACAATGATGAAACTGGCCTATTCTTCACTTGTGGTGCCTTTGGTGATAGATGGGCTTCAATTGCAAAATCAAACGGTAAAAAATCGGATGTTGTATCAGTTGATTGGGGTAAAGGAATCACTCCAGAACTAGTTAAAACAGCATTGAGTAAGAAAAAATACCCTGTTGTTTTTATTACATTCAATGAAACATCTACAGGAATCTTAAACCCATTAGATAAAATTGGACCTATAATAAAAGAGAGTGGAGCCTTATTATGCGTTGATTGTGTATCCGGAATGGGTGGAACAAGATTAAATGTCGACGAATGGGGAATCGATGTAGCATTAGCATCCGTTCAAAAGTGCTTTGGGATCCCTCCTGGTATTGCAATTTGTTCTATTTCAGATCGAGCTTTCAAAAAAGCAGAAACCGTTGAAAATCGCGGATTTTATTTTGATTTTCTTAAATTGAAGAAAAAGGGAGAATCAGATGAACACCCAATTACACCTCCAATCCCTCAAATTCGAGCATTAAAGACCGTTTTAGAAAGAATTATTGCTGAAGATCCAGAGAATTTTTATAAAGAACATACAGAAAGATCGCAAATGATAAGAGATTGGGCAATATCGAATGGATTTGAGATTTTTAGTGAAGAAGGATACCATAGTCAAACCGTTGTAACCATTACAAATAATAAAAATATTGATGTTGCAAAATTCGTTAATGATATGTTTGAAGCGGGATACAAAATTGTTAACGGATACGGAAAAGCTCTTAAGGGTAAAACATTTAGAATGGCACCAATGGGCTGGATTACCAAAGAAGAAACCCAAAAAATGTTGGATGCTGCAAGTGAAGTGTTAAAAGCACTATAAGGTGGGAAAAATGTCAGATAAAAAATTTAAAATTCTTGTTGCAGATAATTGCAGCAAATCTGGTTTGGGTGAAGGTTTAGAAATTTGCTCAAATATTGAATTAGATATTCGTACAAAACATACTGAAGCAGAATTAATTGAAATGATTCCAGAATATGACGCAATGATTGTTAGGAGTGCAACTAAAGCAACTGCCCCAGTAATTGAGGCTGCAAAAAATCTTAAGATAATTGCTAGAGCAGGTGCAGGGTATAACAATATTGATGTTGACGCATGTAACAAGAAAGGAATTGCAGTAATTATAACCCCAACAGGCAATACAAACGCTGTAATCGAGCTAACTCTCGGTCTAATGCTCAACTGGGTTAGGCACATCAGTATAGGAAATCAAACATTGAAAGAAGGAAAATGGGAGAAGAAAAACCTAAAAGGAACGGAATTAAAGGGTAAAACCCTTGGAATTTTAGGCATTGGTCGAATTGGTGCGGGTGTCGCAAAAATTTGTCAAGTATTTGGAATGAAAACGATTGCTTATGATGTTTTTGTTACCAAAGAGTTTGCACAATCAATTGGTGTTGAACTATATGATGATCTAAACAAATTCCTTACAGAAGTAGATTTCTTGAGTTTACATGTTCCGGTTACTGATTCAACTCGTGGTATGATTGGTAAAGAACAATTCGAGATTATGAAGGATACAGCAGTTATTGTTAATTGTGCGCGCGGTGCAGTCGTTAATGAAAAAGAACTCTACGATGCTTTGGTTAACAAAAAAATTGGAGGAGCATGTATAGATGTTTATTCCAAAGAACCAGCAACCAAAGAAGATTTTCCATTTATCGGATTAGATAATGTAGTATGCACTCCTCACTTAGGTGCAAGTAGTAAAGAAGCACAAGTCAATGTTGCATTACTAGCAGCGAATGGAATTGCTCAATATTTAAATGACAATAAACTTATCAACTGTGTTAACGAAAAAAGCATTAAGAAATAATTTTCTCTTTTTTTTCTCTCATTTCTTATATTCAAAATGACCTAATTCTTTATATTTCGTTAGTTTTATTTATCTATAGAGGAGGAGATTTTACGAATACCAAAAATAATGAGATTAAACAAATCCAACTGGTGATAGATCGTAACGATATTATGGTGAAACAATTTGTTGCGGGGATTTGGGAAGGAATCAATCCATTTTTGGGATTTTCTTACTCTACATCTTTACCAATTGATGGTTGTGCAGCATATATTAAAGGAAAGATATCTGTTCCAGCATCTAAAACGAAGACTGAAAATGGAACCAAAATCGAAGTTGAATTTCAAAATCCAATCAATTCGGGTGAAAAATATGTATATGAGTTACAACTATTGTTAAATCAAAGTTGCATTGAAAAAATAGGCAATCTCAATGTTTTTGAATGGCCTAAAGAGAATTTAACAGAAATCGTCTTCTTACAGAATGCGGGTAAAATATTTTTCAGCTCAGCATTAGCAAAAATAATCTTTGATGCGAAAGAGAAAACGCGCAATATAATTCCAGGAACTTTCGCAAAATCCTTAGTTTCTCATGCTTCGAAATCTTCCGGTATTAGAATTGAATGGGGAACAGCTCCAACTTATCGGATAAATTTTCACTACCAACTTATTAATTTGGGATCAAATAATGCTAAAAACATTGATTTTAGCTCTTACATTCCCCCAACTACAAAATTTCAAAATGTTATTAATCCTGCGGTATCTCAGTCCAAATTAGTAAAAGATGATGATAGTAATTCAATATTAAAGGTCAATATTATTGATATTCCAGCAGGTAAAACTGAATACATTTCATTTCATGTAGATGTCATGCCCAAAGGAAATCTTGGTGTAATGCTACCGAATTTTGGAAAATGGACAGAATATGAAGTTATTACAAAAGAAGGTAGTTTAGGAGAGAAAATGCTGAATCCATCCACTTATTGGCCATTATTTGATTCTGATATTCAAGATTTAATTACTGCATTAAAAAATAACTCCATTAACGCTTCAACTTTCATTAAACTTGCTTTTGAATTTGTAAATCGGAAAATTAAATATGAAATAAATGGTTTTAGAGACAACGCAGCAAACGCTTTAAGACTTAGAAGTGGCGATTGTTCTGAAATATCCGATTTATTTGTCTCCATATTACGTGGTGGAGGAATTCCTGCAAGAATTGTACATGGTTGGACGATAAATCCAGATAATCTGCTTTTAAATGGCAAGGGACATGCTTGGTGCGAATTTTATTCTCCATCAGCAAAAACTTGGCGTCAATGTGACCCCACTTGGGGATTTCTTACGGGAGTATCATGCCAACACATTTGCCGCCAGAGAGAAGGGTTAAATTTAGAACAAAATACTTTTTTTTGGAGTTATCGAGGCGAAACTGAATTAGAAGTAAAGGAAACAATTTCATATCAAATTTTCTAATACATTTTCATATTATTATTTTATTTATGCGATTAATTTAAATAATCTAAAACGAAGTAATTTATATTATCATTTTATATGATAAAAAGAGGTTTATACAAACATGAAAATTAAAAATTATGGAATTAGTTTAGCAATGGCCTTTATCATTTGTTTTAGCTTTTTTACCCCAGTCTTAGCAGCCGATTATATATGGCCAGTTGAAGAAGACGACTCTTTACTTTATACAATAAATTCTACTGAGGATGAAAAAATTTTAGCAAAGGGAACTTGTAAAATTACAATAGATAAAATTACAGCTGGAACTCCAACAATAACTATCGATACAGATTTAACCGGAGAGGATTCTATTGATTATAGAGATGATATGGAAACAGAAGAAAAAGACATCATTTTTTCACACATTTCAATTGCATATCTTGGTAGTATAATATATTCTGAAGAATATTGGAGTAGTGTAGCAACAAATTGGGATATGTATTTAGATTTCTTAGAAGCACTTGCCACGTTTATTACAAATACAACCTTCACTCGAGATATCAGTGAAACTCATTATGAATATAGATGGGTAAACAACTTTACAAATGAGGAAGGATATGGATATGCTAAATATACTGAAGATGGTATACTTCAAAAATCAAATTTTTATGATATAGATGATGATGGAGTAAAATCTGAAATTGTAGTTGAAAAGCAATTTTTACCATATTTTACTAATCTATATTTGTATGGCGGAGCAGGAGCTGTCTTACTGTTGATTGTTATTATATCAATTTGCGCCAAGAAAAAGAAGTAAATTCGAATTAAACTTTTTTTCCTTCCTTTTTTTTCTCCTTACCCTTTGCTTTTACTTCAATTAGCGATCATAAATAAATAAATGAAAAGCTTTCTTAGATCAACCATTATGGAATTAAATAAAGATCTTGCTGATTATGCAGTTGAATATGGTAAATCTCTTCATGTTGATTATATTGAAGCGCGAATAGTCAACTCTCGTGATGAGAGTTATTCAACTCGTAATGGTCAAATATTAGGGGCAGGAATCACACCAACTTCGGGAATAGGAATAAGAGTTTTAAATAAAGGAAGTGTTGGATTCACATCTACTGCAAAGTTAAATAGAAATTCAATTGAGGATGCAGTTAAAAATGCTATAAAATATGCAAATGCCAATAATCGTAAAAATCCAATAATTTTCTCGGAAGAAAAAGCAATTCAAACCAAATGGAGCGTTCCATTTAAAATCCGATTTGAAGATGTTCCAATTGAAGAAAAACAAAAACTTTTAGCCGATATAGATGCTGAACTCAAAAAAGAATTTAAGAAGGATCTTCCAAACAGAATAATTCTAATGAATTTGAATAGCGAAAATAAATACATTGTAAACAGTGATGGTTCGTGCATAGAATCCGAATTGTATTTACCTACTTTTCATACATTTAATACTGCTAAAGGGAAAAATGGAACAGAACAAAGATTTTTTGGGAGAGGTGCAACAGCTGGGTGGGAATGGTTTTCGGAAAATAACTTATTGGAAGGAATAATGAATGATAACCGTTCGCTTATAAAAACTGCAAAAAATGCAATTGAAATGAAACTAGGGAAAATAGATGTTATTGTTTCCAGTGAAGTAGCAGGAATAATGGCGCACGAAAACGTGGGGCACCCTGCTGAGAGCGATAGGATCCTTGGTAGAGAAGGTGCTCAAGCAGGTGAATCATTTTATTTAGATTTACTTAAAGAAGACGAGATTGGAAAAATTAAAATGGGAAATCCTGAAGTTACAATTATTGATGATCCAACAATGCCAGGAAGTTCTGGATTTTATTTGTATGATGATGAATGCGTTAAAGCTCAACCTAGAGAACTAATAAAAAATGGAATGCTTAACGAATTACTGCTAAATCGCGAATTTGCCGCAAGATATGATCTAAAATCAAATGCATCTGCACGAGCAATTACCTATGATAGAGAACCAATTGTACGCATGGCAAATACATATTTTAAACCTGGATCTTTTACATTAGATGAAATGATTGAAGATATTAAAGAAGGAATGTATATGAAATCCTTTACAGAATGGAACATCGATGATAGGAGATTCCAGAGTAAATACGTCGGATTAGAATGTTATATAATCAAAGATGGAAAGATCACCGATCAAATGATTAAGCGACCAGTTTTAGAACTTACAACCTTTGGAATTTTAGGAAGTGTCGATGCAGTTTCTAAAGATTTTGAGGCACCTCATGGTATATGTGGAAAGTGTGATCCCATGCAGGGAGTACCTGTATGGATGGGTGGTGGTCAAGTTCGAATGAGAAATATTAAACTGGGAGGAAATTAAAATGGGAAAGTTTGAAGATTTATTAAAAAATACTGTGGATTTTACTCTTAAGCAAGGAGTCGAAGAGGTTATTGCACGATATAATCAAGGTATTGATTATCAAATTCGGTTTTCAAATTCAATGATCGATATTATGAAACGTTGGGAGAATGATAAATTAGAACTGTTCTTGGTCAAAGATCAAAAAACCACCCAGATTGAAATCAGATCCCCAAAAATGCCATTAATTGAAGAGAGGATTTTACATACTGTTAAATTTTTAGAACATCTTCCAAAGAATCCTTTCTACTCTGGAATGGAAATGGAAAAAAAACCATATCAAAAAATTGAAGGATTGTTCGATTCCAGAATAAAAACATTCCCAGATAAGGCAACTGACAATGTTAATGCAGTGATTAATACTAGTCTTGAGGCAGGAGCAAAAAAGGTAGCAGGAGTCTTATATTTTGGACAAAATAATACTGAATTACTTACAAGTCATAATATAGGTGGAAATTACGACGATTCTTATTATCGGATGACTGTAAGATCCTTTGTTGATGGAGAAAGTTCAGGACAAGATATTGTTTGCGGTCGAAATCTTTCAAATATTGAGAAAAAATTCAATATATCTGCAGAAAACTCAGGTAAATTAGCAGTCATGGCTGTTGGTGGAAAACAAGGGATAGGAGGGACATACGATGTAATATTGAGTCCAACCGTTGCAGCCAATGTTTTTGGTGAAATTACATCTGGTGCAAATCCACTTTTAGTTATGCTTGGTATGAGCCCTGTAAGTGATTCAATTGGTAAAAAAATTGCCCCAGATAACTTATCAATTGAAGATAATGCATTAGTTGGAGATGGTCTTGGAAGTCGTCCTTTTGACGTAGAAGGTAAACCAAGTCTTCAAACTCCCATTATTGAAAATGGTTTATTGAAAAGTTTTATACAAAATACGTCTACAGGGAAAAATTATGGTTGTCAATCCACTGCCAATTCGGAGTTCGTTGGATTGGGAATAGGTTCAAAAATGTTAGCCCCTAGCCCAAGTAATATGGTTTATAAATCGGGCGATTATTCGCTTGATGAAATTATTGCTGAATCAAAGAAACCAACAATTTATATCACTTCCAATTGGTATACGAGATTTACAAACCAATTAGAAGGAATTTTCTCAACCATTCCAAGAGATGGATTGTTCTTAATCGAGAATGGGGAGATAGTCAAACCCGTACGAAAACTTAGGTTGGCAGATAATCTTTTGAGAATGATGTCAAATATTACTGCAATAGGAAAAGACGTAAAGCAAATTGCCTGGTGGGAAGTTCCGACACCCACTTTTCTTCCAACGATAAAAGTAGCAGATTGTAATATTACGGCCGCTACGAAATAGAAATAAAATTTCTTTTTTCACTTTTTTTTAAGAACAATTTAAATTTCTTAAAAAACAATTCATTAATATGATTTTGAATCCAAAGAAATTAAAAATTGATGGAAACACTAAAATTACTCTTGAAGAATTAGATATTGATCTAAAATTTCCAGTTTTTATTGATTCGGATGAAAAAAGTGAAGATATTCCTGAACAAGTAAATATTGCTATCATAAAAAATTCAAAAGTCACAAATATTAACATATTCGAAGAAGTCAAAGTATTCCCCTCATCTATTATAAAAATGTCTTATTTAGAAGAATTAAGAATCAATCTTTATAATATTAAAGATTTTCCAAAATCGTTGTGTACAATTAGTTCCTTAAAGAAGCTGCATTTACATCTATCTGATGAAATGTCCATTCCAGATGAGATTAAGCAACTTTCGAATTTATTAGTCCTTCATATTATTCAAAGGGAAATGGAAAGTTTTCCAATTTCGATTACTGGACTTTCAAATCTAGAAGAACTTGATATTTATCCGATTAATAATTGTTCATATCATTCGATACCAAAGGAAATAGGTAATTTAACTAAGCTAAAAAAGTTATATCTTCATTTCTATAGCTATGATGATTTTGAAATTTCTTTAGAATTCTTTAAACTGAAATTACCTGACGATTTTGGGAACTTAATAAATTTGGAAGAATTGAGTTTAGGAGAAGACTTAGAAATTGAATTTCCGAGTACATTTAAGAACTTAACGAAGCTGCAAAAAATCGATTTTCGTGAAAGTCGGTTCAATAATAAAGACCATTTGTTGTATATTCAATCACCTAAACTAAAAAATCTAAATTTATGTAATGCTTTAGTTGGGAAAATCCCCGCTAAATTCTTTGATATGAATCCTGCTCTTGAAGTACTTAATTTAAAATGGAATGATCTTCAAACACTCCCAGAATCAGTCGGAAATCTCCAAAATTTGAAATTTTTAAACTTAAAAAAGAATAAAATTAAATTTTTACCAAATTCTTTTGGTAATTTACAAAATCTATCTGAATTATATTTAACTGAAAATGCTTTAGAAAAACTTCCTGAGTCATTTGGAAATCTCCTAAACCTAAGAATTTTATATCTAATCGAAAATGAACTTCAATCTTTACCGAATAATTTTGGAAATATGATAAACCTAGAAAAAGTCATAATGTTAAAAAATCAAATAAAAATACTCCCTGATACATTTCACCCAGACTGCAAACTTAAGGAAATTGACTTATCGAGGAATAAACTTGTAAATATCCCGGAATCAATCGGAAATCTAAATCATCTTGAAGTTTTAAAATTACATGATAATAAAATTAACCATATTCCTATTACTCTACGGAAGCTTAATCATTTAAAAATCTTAGATCTCAACTGGAATAACATTTCTAAAATTCCTGAAATATTCAATGAAAATAATCAATTAGAGGTATTCGAAATTGGATTTAATGATGTTAACGAATTACCAGAAACCATTAAGTTACTGAAAAAAATTAAAAAATTATTCTTAAAACGAAATAGAATTGACAGATTTCCAGATGCAATATTAAAATTTCACACTTTAGAATTAATTGATCTCAGTTGCAATTTAATTAAGGATATTCCGACCGAATTTGATAGAATGGAAAATATAAAAACTATTGATCTTCTAAGTAATCCGATAGATTCAAAATATAAGAATTTAAAAAATTCAGTTCAATTTAATTTGCAGATTTAGATACAACACTACTTTTTTGATTATATCACATTGTTTATTACTATTCAGAAAAATGTAATGAACTCATAACAAAGAAGCAGTCTATTAAAATAAAAATCCTTTATTCACTTTTTTTTAAAAACCAATTTAAAGATTGTAAAAAACAATATAAGGATTAATATCAATAATTAAGTGATGGCATCGAAGACCGTGAAACAACTTGAAGCGATGTTTCATCCAAGATCTGTGGCAATAATAGGCGCGAGTAATAAAGAAGGCAAAATCGGGCATATAGTTATTAAAAATATGCAAAACTCTAATTTTTCCGGTAAATTCTACCCCATAAATCCTAAATCTGAAGAAATTTTGGGATATAAAGCATATAAATCGATTGGTGATGTTCCAGATGAAATTGATTTGGCTGTCATATGCATTCCTAGTAAATTTTGTGTAGCTGTAGTTGAAGAATGTGGTAAAAAAAAAGTGAAATCAGTAGTAATTATCACTGCTGGTTTCAAAGAAGTCGGTGGAGAAGGAAGAATAAGAGAAATAAAAATCCAAGAACTTGGAATAAAATACAAAATGCGAATATTGGGGCCAAATTGCTTAGGTCTTATCACAAACGGGAATTTTTCTTTTGCTAGTCTCACTCCTAAGAAAGGAAACATTGCAATGCTATCCCAATCAGGGGCTATGATGACAGGACTTTTAGATTGGGCTGTGAATAATGACATCGGTTTTAGCGCATTCATATCTTTAGGAAACAAGGTTGATGCAGATGAAGTTGATTTTATTGAATATTTAGCCAATGATGATAATACGAAAGTAATTGCAGCTTATATAGAATCAGTAGAAGATGGAATGAAATTTTTTAAAGTGGTGTCAGCAGCAACAAAGAAAAAACCAGTTATTCTATTAAAATCAGGTAGAAGCGCCGCTGGAGCAAAAGCAGCCTCAAGTCATACTGGAGCTCTAGCTGGAAGTGATATTGGATTTGAGTTAGCATTTAAAAAAGCAGGAGTTATTAGAGCAGATACTATTTCGGACTTGTTTAATTATGCTTTAACATTTCTCGTTGCACAAATTCCAAAAGGGGATAAATTTGCAATTGTTACAAATGCTGGCGGCCCCGGGATTGTTACAACTGATGCAATGGATAAGGAAAAATTAGGATTTGCTCAATTTAGTGAAGAAACAATAAATTTATTGAAGGAAAAATTACCAGCAGAATCAAATTTCCGAAATCCAGTCGATATAATTGGCGACGCTCCTCCAAGCCGTTATGAGGATGCTATAGAAATTCTCTGCCAAACACCAAATTCAGAAGTTGCCGGAATGATTATCTTATTAACTCCACAATCTCAAACTAAGCCATTACTTGTAGCCAAAAAAATTGCTACCTTGCAAAAGAAATACCCTGAAAAAACCATGATAGGGGCATTTATTGGTGGAGTTAGCGTGCAAGAATCGATGAAGGTTTTAATTAATTCTGGTGTTCCTACATATGCATTCCCAGAAGATTCAGTTAAGGTATTAAAAGGATTAACTTACTACAAAGAATTATTAGAAAAACCCTTAATTACTGAGAAACTGGTCAAAAATTTTAAAGTTGATAAAGATAAAGTAAAAAAAATTATTGACGATGCAAAAAAAGACCATCGAGCAGTACTATTGAGCTATGAAACATCCCAAATCTTTGAAAGTTACGGAATCAAGGCACCAAAAAGTAATTTAGTTCAAACAGCAAGAGATGCTGCAGAAATAGCTGAAAAAATGGGATTTCCTTTGGTAGCAAAAATTGTAAGCCCACAAATTATCCATAAATGGGATATAGGAGGAGTTATTCTTAATATTAAAACCCCTGATGAAGCAAGAAATGCTTTTATCTCAATAATGACTAATGCAGAACGATTAGGACCTAGAGATGCACGTTTGGTTGGTGTAGAATTGCAAGAGATGATTATAAAGGAAGATAAATTAAAATCAACTGAATTAATAATAGGAATGAGTAGAGATCCAAATTGGGGGCCGATGTTGATGATAGGTTCTGGTGGAATTTATGCAAATTATGTCAAAGATGTTGCATTTGATCTAGCTTATCATTTTGATAGAGAAGATGCACGAAAATTACTAAATCAAACTAAAATTTCCAAAATATTAGAAGGTGTTCGAGGAGAACCCGTAAGTGATATAGAAGGGGTTTTAGATATTTTAGAAAAATTATCTCAATTAGTTAACGACTTCTCGGATATTGTTGAACTTGATATAAACCCTTGTTTAGTTTTTACAAAGAAAGAAGGATATTCGGCAGTGGATATTAAAATTACAATTAAAATGTAAGTTTTTTTAAAAAAAGAATTATAATGGAGAAAATGAAAGAAAATGAGTAAGAATAAACCAATATTTTTGTGTTCAACCAAAGCAGGGTCAGGAAAAACAATAATCGCAATAGGAATGTTCCTTAAATTTAAAGAAGAAGGTTTTAAACCAGGATATTTCAAAGCTATCGGGGATGCGATGGATCTCCGACCTAAAACCAAAACTGATAAGGATGTAAATGTTATTACTGCTGTCGTTGCAAGACAATTTTCAAAAGAAGAGATATGTCCACAATTTTTCAATCCAGGCTTCTTCCTTGATGAAATTCTTCCTGAAGAAACTCCAGCGGTTATGGCTCATATTAAAGATAGCTTTGAATCAATGAAAAGTAAAACGGATATTGTAATTTTAGAAGGCAATCATAACGTAAATCAGTATTCAGCAATTAATCTTGATGATATTCGATTTGCTAAAGAATTTAATGCAAATGTCATTATCTGTTCACCAATTAAAGATGATGATGATTTAAACACAGTTGTTTCAGCTTTTAATTATCTAAAGTTAAATGATGTTAATGTCATCGGAGTAATTCTTAATGGTTTATCTGAGACTGCTTATGTGAGGATTGAGAAATATTATAAACCATTACTAAAAGATCTTGGAATAGAAGTTATCGGAGGTTTGAAAAAATCACGACAGTTAGAAAAACCAACTGTTGCAGAAATAATTGAAGCTGTTGAAGGAGATCTTATTTGTGGAAATTATATTAAGGTAAAAAATAATTTGATTGATAGTTTTGTAATAGGTGCTATGGGTGCAGAATCCGCTGCAAGTTATCTGCGAAAAGGGGTTAATCAATGTGTTATTACAGGAGGAGATAGATCTGATATAGCTCTTGTAGCTTTGGATGCCAGCACAAATTTAATTATTTTTTCCGGAAATATCCACCCTGCGCGTCGAATAATTAGCGTTGCCGAAGAAAAAGGAATTCCATTAGTGGTAGCTCCAGCAGATACATTCACAATCTCAGAACAACTAAAAAAAATACATACACATATACAACCTAATGAAATTCAATTGTGTAAAGCAGAATTCGATAAATATATTGATTGGAATAAAATCCCTAAGTAACGAATTAAATAATTCCATTTACTTTAAAATTTCAAAAATTTGGTCATTTAAGCAAATCTGAAAAATTGAATTTTGCTTTTCAATCCATTCCATACAAAATGGTGAAGTAGCAATTGTTTTTTTCAAAGTGTCATCCATTGTTAGAAAAAAGTCTGCAAATCCAACAGAGAGATATAAGATGATGACATCCAATGTATTTGGATGAATATTTTTTAATTCCCTTATTATATCATGTTCCACTAAGTGTGGCAAATACAATCTTAGTAAATCGATTTGATTTCGATAAAACTATTAAATTTGAATGGATTTCGTCTAAACTGATATTGAGATCTCCCTTTATATCAAGCTTAAGTGCTTTAGCGTATAATTCAAATAACGATAAATCGGAATATAAGAGTTCACAATCTAATTCCATTAAGCGCTGATCTATTCCAATATATGGAAACAGAAATGAAGTATCCAAGAAAATGATCATTTTTCACCAGTTTTCTTCAATTTCCGAATCTAAACTTTTAATTATATGATAGGATACTTTAACATTTTCCTTTTCTTTCCGATTAAATATTTCTTCTTCACTACTGATTTTGGTGATAAAGATACCATTTTTCCGAACTACTATTGGTATCGGTTGATTTGCATGCAACCTTAATTTCTTTCTCACTGCCTTGGGAGTAAATATTTCGCCTTTAGATCCTATTTTTGATATATCTTAAGTTTACAAGATAAAAGTTGAATTAAAGATTTTGCACTCCTAAAATCCCCTCATTGCTTAAAAAGAGTGTTTCAAGAGAAAAAGTAGGGAGGGCAAAATACTTAAAAAGTAATAAGACGCTTTAAACCCAAGGTTT
>JAUWMK010000350.1 GCA_030613185.1 Promethearchaeum sp. | reverse complement strand
ACCTGGGTTAAATATAATTTCCATTCTAACGATTTTTTAAGTCTTTTTGGGAGAAAATAAATTACTTGGCCTGTTTTTTGAGAATTTTTTTCAACCCCTGTCATAATGTAAGTAAATGTAATATCCTCCATTTTTCCCTTTCTTCTTATTTTTGTTTTGATTTCCCGGATATTTTCTAATCTAATTGATCGACATTCACCAGGCCTCATTCCATTTGCGAATAAAATTGCCAAAAAAATAAACATCCGGGGATTTGCTTTTTTCGCGTGTAATAAAATTTTTTTCATATCCTGTAAATCAGGAAGTGGTTTTGAATTTCGTTCAATTATTTCAGGTTTAATAAAATCGCTAAATTTCCAACTTTTAAGATAAAGGGGTTTTTGTAAAATTTCATTTTCATTTAGACAAATAAAATATTGTTTTATTAAAGAATAATGTCGGTCCTTAGTATCTTTGCGCATTAGTTTCGGTTCCACAATTTTTCTCGCATATTCTTCAATGTGCATTTTTTTGACATCGAAAATTTCTTGAATATCCAGGGATCCAATAAAATTTCGAAATTCTTTAAATCGCTTTTGATAGGTCTTTTTGGTTTTTTCCGAATATCGATTTAGAAACTCGTTTAGTAATGGCCATTTCACGCTTTATAAAACCTCCATCTTTCATCAAACAAAATTTCTCCTGAATCAACTAAATTTCCAGTTATTATAATTAATTCTTCCTTGGAGATTTTAGTTGCTTTGAAAATTCCATCAAAATCTAATTTTTGTTTTTCAATACTAGTTAATACCTGGGAAACTTTATCTTCGTAATTTATTGGTTTCTCTTCATTTTTCGCGCTTTTTAGTAATGAATTTAGATTCGCGATAAATTGATATTCTTCATTTCGAAGTTGTTCTTGTTTTCGTTCTAGCTCGATCAATTCCTCATCGGTTCCAATTCGATTCTTAAAACCACTTGTTGAGAGATATCCTCGGCAAATTGCGCGAATATATTCACTCATATTATCGATATTTTCTTCCTTTGCTCTTATCTTTAAATTATCCCAAAGTGCTTTAGGAAATTTTATCAATTTCTCATGGGTTTTTTTCATTGATTTTTTCTCTGATCCTGGCATTGATTTCTTCTCGTTCTTGTAAAATCCTGTTATGGCCGTCAATTAGTAATTCCATATGGTTTACTAATAATTTGGAATTTTGGTTTTTTGATTTATGGTTTTCTTTTGTTTGTGTTGATATTTTCATTCATCTCCTTTTTTTAATATTTTGGTAAATATTTCTCTAAAGCGTCTCCCATTGCAATTCCTACCGCTTTTGATATTTTTGTAGATAAATTGTATGTTAATTGATTTTCGAATGTTGTAAATTTTGAATTGATTTCATCCATGATGATGTCCCGTAATTTAAATGCGTCAATTTTCTCTGAAGGATTGTATTTTAAATTGTTAATTTGTTGTTCTTGTTGATCTATCTTATTGATTAATGTCGGAAATGTGTCGGCAACATCAATAATTCTATCTAAAAAACCTTTATTATCTGTTTCAATTGCACCAGGGTGACTTTTATCAGACCAGATCACCCTACAAATTTCATAATCGTAGGTTGGGCCGGTTGAAGGAACCCCATGAGGAAAATCTTTATTTTTGAGATTCATATATGTGGAGAGTGATAAATCCAAATCATACTTCTTTTCTAAATGTGTTAAAATCTCTTTTGCTTTATAATGAAAATTATCAAGCGCATCATCGCCATCAAGTCCCGCACCCAATGGCCAAAATATTAACGAATCTCTTTTTCCTCTTGTTAGGGTTATTTTTAATCCATTCTCATAAAAATAATATACTGGGTTATTTCTGAGTTTGAGATTGCGGTTATAGAAGTCGGTTTTAATAACTCCTCTCAATATATAGCATTTTACCCTTCTTCCATGAATAGTTGCAAAGTTTAATTCGGTATTTATTTTTTCTGCAACATCCTTCATGGCTTTGGTTGATTTAGAAATATGATAAAAAGCCGGATTTCTATTTGTTCGAATGATCAATCCGGAATGTTCTAATTTTGCCAAATGGCGCGAAATTGTTGAACTGTTTTTTTGACATATTTTTGCAATGTCTTTTTGCATGTGAGAAAGACCAGGATTCTTAATTATTTCTAATATTTTTTTATCTAAATCATGTATTCGAACAATTCTCTGAGTTGGAACCGATGATTTTTTAATTTCTTTTAATGGATCCCAAATTGTTTTTGGATTTACTTCAATATTCCTTCCGCATTTTTTGCAACTTGTATGTTTTCGCTTGGTTTCTTTCTTAAATGAATATAATTTAGGTTCTGCATTGCAGTGTTGGCATTTTAGTTGAAAAGTTATCCTTTCTGATTTAGGTTCTATTTTTTTAGGAACCCAAAAACGATCCGCGCTTTCATCGTATTGGATTTTTTTATCAAATTGGAGACTGCTTACCGAGATTAAAATATCTTGCTCAGGATTTGAAAATCCTTTTTGTTTGACTAAATTAATTAAATCGTTAAGTGAGCGCGGAAATGTCTTAATTTGTTTTAAGAGTAAATCTTCCAATTTTTCCAATTCTAATTCAGAATTAAGAGTTCCGCAATGTTTCAATAGTTCGGGATTGTTCGCGTAATTTTTAGGGTGATCCGAAATTTCATTTTCTAATTCTTTTACAGGGATTAAAAGAGAATAAGAATCGTAATTATCATTATATTTTAGAAATTCATCCGATTGTAGACTTGTTAAGGAAAGAAGAATTTGATCCTCGGTTTTTCTCTTATTAAAATTTAAACTCTGAATATATTTTAAAATCACTGAATAAGAAAGTGTTTTTGCCTTCTTTAAATGAAATAACCGTAAAATGTGATGTCTAATTGTTTTCCCTATTTTGTTCACCTATAGCATTAATTTTAATTTTATATTTTCAAATCCAATTGGATTAATTCTGTTTGAGTCTTTGCATTTTTTATGATACCATTGATATTGTTTTCCTACTTGGAGTCTACACCTTCCTTTTACATCCTTTTTCTTTACTTCCCTATTGCAAAATGGACAAATATGATTATTATGAAAAAAGGGATTTGGGATGGAAAATGTTGGGTGCGTGTCTATCTTGGTCTCGGCGATCTCCGAATCTTTTAGTTTAATCTCGGCTTTGGTTTTATCTGATAATCCTCTAAATCTTTTACATTTATGACGAACTATATTATAAAACGTTTTATATAATCTGCAATCAACCAAACTATCTGGATATTCTTCATTTGGGACAGTATGTTTGCAATCCCCACATTTATTAACCTTTCTACCCAATACCTTCTCGAATCCCTTCAACGGATTGTCCCGTTTTGCTATAATTGCATATAAATGTTCTGCGGTCATGTCTTATCATCCGTATATTCTAGTTGTATTTCTTTGAGTTTTTTCTTGTCTTTTTCTTTGTTTAGTAATTTCCAAAGGTGATGATTGCTTTTTAGAACGATTTAATTTCTCTATTATATTCTTTGGCGTTTCTATTGTAGCAGTTTTTTCCAAAAGAGTTAATTCATCCAATGGTAAACTTTCCAGTTTTTCAATCCTGGAATTCAATAATATTTTCAGATAATTACATTCTGCTTTAGTTAGATTCATTTTCAATCCCCATTTTTTTTGTTTGAACTAAATAATTTAACACCCCTTCTTTCTTTTGAATTCTTAGTAGCCATTCTTTTAATTGGGACATTTTCTCACCAATTGCACCCTTCGAAATTATCCATTTTTTAGCATTAACACTGCTGCAATAATAAGTTGCTTTTGAATAGTATTTACCCAAATTTATGAAAACTTCATCATAATTTCGATCTTTAAAGAATTCATTAAATTTATGAGTTATTTCATCCCGTAATTCAAAGGCCCGTTTATTTGACATTTTCATATCGTAATTTTCGATTAGAGTTCCAGGATGTAAATTATCATTTTCCCATAATTGTTTGAACAATTTAGTATAATTAAACCATAAATGATCGGTGACAATTTTACTATTTTTATCTTGAATATCTTGTAAAAGAACTGTAGGTTCTTTATGCTTATATCCGTTTTTAGTTCCAAAGCGAACAAAAATACCTGTGAAAACTTCGCGCTCATTATTTTTTTTTGCTAATTCTTCTCTCAAATTGGTTTTCTCCCTTTTATAGTTTGTAATTTCTCTCCGAACCTAGGTAAAAGACCAATATTTTCAAGGGACCTAAGATAAGATTCTAAAGTAGGAAAGGGGATTTTAATCCCTTTTACGATAAGCATTTTAATTAAATTTTTATAACTTTTTTTGATAATTGGGCGCGCTACTAATGTAATGAATTCTTTCATGCGATTATCCAATAACAATTTAAAACGCTTTATTACAGGAGTTCTAAGAATACAAGATCCTCCAAATGCAATTTTCATTATTGGTCGATAATCCAAACCATACGAAAAGGTGATTAATATCCGATCATGTCCGAGAATTTCGGAAGATTCAACATAATAATTCGTTTGAACATTTAGCATTTGTTTTCCTGTTAATTGGGAATTTTCCATTTGGATTTTTTCATCAAAAAATTTAAATTTTCCAATTTGAAATATTAAATCCATTGTTTTCGGTTTATTATTTTTCTTTTTTATATGTCTGTGCTTTTTTGCCATTTAATTCATCTCCTTGATAAAATCTGTTATTTTTTTAGTTCGTCGTTCGATTCTTTCTTCTTCTAACCTTTTAAGTTCAAGTTTTATTCTTTTTTTCTCTTCTCTTTCTTTTTTTCTCTCAAGTCTCTCAAGTCTGAGTTTTGCTTTTTTGATTTGGTTTATTTCTATAAGTTGGCGCAAATTGGGTTTCTTCAATTTGATTTTCCCTCCATGAAATTTTTTATATCTAATTTTCTTTGTGTTTGTTTCTTTTGGGGTCGATACGTTCTATGTCTCTTGATTCCTTTTTTGATTCGTTTTTTGATGTCAGGGATATAATCTGGATTAATTTCATATCCCCT
>JAUWMK010000213.1 GCA_030613185.1 Promethearchaeum sp. | reverse complement strand
TTATGTCTTTGTTTATCGTAAATTAATCCGTATCTAGAATTAATTAAAAATTGATTCGACATATAGTTATATAGTTATATGGTTATATGTAAAATATTAAAATATAAAAAATATTCACTTATAGCCAATTATTTCACTTCTACACAATCATAAAAAATAACTACCCATTTCTAGGCCATATCTTTTTTATACTATCTAATAAATCAAGATACCCAGAATTATTATACTTGAAATTTCTTAAATTTTATAATTATGGTTGAAATATTAACTTTAAACGAAGGATCTCAAGATCAAACAATAAAAAGTGCATTAAAAATTAAGAATAGAATGCCTATGTGTCGATTAATTACTCCTAACGAGACCATCTTGTTTGGAAATAAAAAACTCAAGAATATTGGAACTCAACCTACCTTGATGTGTGAAATGGTGGATGAATTTAGCGAAAACCAAGTTTTAGTCACAATTGAAAAAAATTTATGGTATCCTGAGTATGCAGAATATAGGCAAAAAATCATTGATAAATGCAAAGTCGAAGGCAAAATCCCAGTCAAACAATGCGAAAGTAGGGATTACATTAGCAAAAATTTACTCATTGGTACAGATACTGACCCGTTTGATACCAAAAATGCAACTCACTTCAGAACTCGATATATTGCTAATTTAATTGAAAAATTATATCCTAAAATTAAAGATGAGAAAGGAAATTATAAAAATAGATTTCATGCAAGAGCAGTACATTATAAATTACTCAGTGAAAATATTGGAATCCCTACTTTCACGAAACATGATGGATGGCAACTTAGCAAATATGTTGGTAGTCAAAAACAATGGGATAATCTCAAAGAAGGTTTGACTGAAGGTCGTAATTCAGGATTAATTCCATTTGATATGATGGTAGATCGTCGTGTTCCATTTGAAGTTAAACCTTCAAGTTATAATATTGGAAAGTCAAGACCAGATATCTTCGAACCTACTATAAATTTAGATTTAAAATTGAATGAAGATTTTTCATTAGACATAGAAGTACCTCAGATCATTTTTTATTCTGAAAAGTCTGAAATGGGATATATCCTTGACGAATTAACTAAGAAATATTCCAATTTAGGATTTTTTCTAGGACGTGGTCAAATTTCAACATCTAATGCCTATGAACTATATCAATTTATCAAAAAAAATGGTGATAACGCCATTATTCTAACTCTTACAGACTATGATACCAGTGGTTTTAATATTTCACAGTCTTTGGCAAGAAAACTGCAAGGTCATATTCAATCAGATAAGTCTGAAAATAAACCAAGCATAACGGTTTATCCCTTTGCAATCAATAAAGATGATAAGCAAAAATTTGAAGAGATTGGGAAAGGACTATCAGTTAAACTATACAAGAAGCAAGGAGCGAAGGAAATCATTGAGTTAAGTGCTTTGGATTTACTCGCCCATGAACAAGGGATTAGTATAACTGACTGGTTCGATCAAGAACTTCAGAAAATTGTCAATCATGATCCTAATTGCCTCGAATGTTCGACTTTGATATCACACGACCAAATAAAACAAAAAAGAGAAATAGAAGAAGCAAAATTGAAAACAGAGATTGAACAATCATTGAATTCAAACTTAGAAACACATCCAATAACCGAAAAAATTGTGGATGAATTGCGACTTACATCAAAAGCCAATGGTAGGTATGACATAGATGAGTACCTTGATAGTTTGGACCACTATATCACAAGTCTTCCCAGCTACAAGATATTGAAGTCTTCTGTTGAAGCAACTGAATTCCAACCAGAGGATATCGTACAAGATAAACTCGAATATATTGATGAAAATTCCATCAAGCAAGAAGCATTGTTGTGGGCTGGTGAAAATGACTCCTATGTTAAATCTACCGAACGATTATTGAAGTTTAAAACTGATACAAAAGACATCATCAAATTTGCAGACCCTGAAGAACAACTAAAGAAAGAAACTGAGCAGAAGCTTGATCTTCATCTGGCTCATACCGAATCGGATGATGAGTTAGCTGAAGTCATCTTAAAGATACTTGACCCAAATGACCGAGTTGAGAGTTATCATGTGATTGCTTCTATCTTGAATAATGATCCCGAAACACCTCGAAATCTCTATGTTGGAACAGCTGGACAATTATCAAGAGTAATGAAGCATCTTAAACATGAAGGTAAAATCAGTTTTCTTCCAGTACAAATTGATCAAAGAAAAAAAGGGTGGTATCTTGGGAAAATTGACATTCCAATCTATGAATCTTCACTTGAAATTCCTAAATTTGATTCAGTTCAAGAACGCAATACTTGGGAATTAGAACATTTTGGTTCTAAGAAAGCCAAAAAAGAAACTCTTATGAATGAAGCTGTAAAGATGTATCAATCAAAAAACCCTGAAACTAACAAACTTTGGACTTTGGAAGAGATTGGAAAAATATTAGGAGGATATGGGCAGACAGCAGTTTACAAATTACTACTTGAAGCTGGAATCGATACTAAACGCCCAAGAATTTAAGTTAGTTATTTTTCATGAAAATGAGTATTTTTTGTGTGATATTTTTTTAACAATAAAAATTATCCAAAACTTATTCTTTGAACTGAAAGGATCATGCTTTTATTTTCTTTTGTTAAGTATAATTATGGAGTCATATCACATCAATAATATCGGGAGAATTTTGATAGATGAATCACAGTTGGATTCAAATTATGGCAGCCTTGGTCAATTTCTAACCCGCATTACTGAATTATTTATTAGGAATGCATCGAGATATATCACAGAAATGGAAGAAAATCCGTTATTTGATGGAGAACGGGTGATCAGTTCCTTTTGGATACCTGCGTTTCATCAAGAATCCCTTTTTCTTCAGGAATATCAAGTAAATAGAGACGGTACAGCAGGGCATATCGACGTTTGGTGTTATCGAAGGCCTCTAAATTGTTTGTTTGAATTTAAATCTGCTAATTACCAAATGGAAGCATTCAATCAAAGACATGAAATTGCCCAAACAAAATGGAATAATGCAATAACTCAATTAAATATGATACCAAATGATTACGCACGAAAAATATCCGTTGACGCAGAAGATTCACGATATTATAAAATTGCGTTTATTACCATTCCGTTTCAATCATCAAGAAATATTCAAGAAGATGAGCCTTGTTCGCAATTATTGCAGACTGGAATGAATGTATTGACACCAACTCCGTCTTGGGGATTGTTATGGAAATTCGAAAATATTCCACAATTGCGAGGACCCATGGAAATATTAGACGTTCAAGATAAATATTGTCCCGCAGTGTTATTTCTGGCACACATCACCGAAATAGGATGAAGAATTCCAAAAAATATTATCATTATACAGCATTAAAAATAAGTTCGAAATTGAAAATATCAGTTGGTCTTAAGAATATCTGCTCTTATATTTTCCATACATCGTTTAAATTGACTTAAAATATTTAAAAAAAAATCATGAGTCCGCAAATTAATCTATGTTTTTTTTGGCGGATAATGTCGTATCTATCTGTAAATTATTGTCGGTGGATTGAGAACTTATCTCAAAAGATGGATAAGCCACTAAGATTAATTTGCGGACTCATGAAAAAATCATAATGTTTATCATTAAAAAATCAGAAATCATTGATTTTTTTGGGGCATGTCAAAAATAATGTGATTTTCAGCCATATCTTTGACCACAAAAATATCATTTGAAAAATAATTGATACTATAACTAAAATTTTGTAAAAAATATAAAAAAATATATTTCTATTTATTTATATTATATTATGATTGAAGAAATTGAAGATCGACTGAAAAACTTCAAGCAATATGTACAAAAAAATATGGAAGGTTATGAAAAAGGTGAAGCACAACTTTTTTTAGAGAGATTATTCCAATCATTTGGTCATGAAGGATTATTAGAAGCGGGAGCAGGGTTAGAAGCTAGAATTAAGATAAATAAAACAACAAAGTTTTGTGACTTATTATGGTCGAAAAAAGTTTTAATTGAAATGAAATCAAGAAAAGAAACTAATTTATCATTACATTTTTCTCAAGCAAAAGAATATTGGAATGAATTATTTGAAGACCAACCTGAGTATGTAATACTCTGTAATTTTGATTTATTTTTAATATATAAATGGAGGTATCAACGTGACCCAATTAGCAAAATATATCTTAAAGATTTAGATAAAAACTGGCGTGCTTTAGCATTTCTTCTACCTGAAAAACATAAAATTCGTACACATTTTACCAATGATAAAGTATCGATAACAAAATCAGCTGCAGAAAAAGTCGCAAATTTATATAACTCTCTAGTAGCTAGAGGAATTGAAAAAGAAAAAGCTCAATATTTTACACTTCAATGTTTGATCTCTTTATTTGCTGAAGATACAGATTTGTTTCCAGTTAGAGGTTTTTTTAAAGATATTTTATTAGATTGTAAAAAGGGTATAATTTCTTCGTATGATATAATTCCAATGTTATTTCAACAAATAAATTCTACAATTCGTGCAAGTGCAGGTCGTTTTAAAGATGTAAAATATTTTGATGGTGGAATATTCAATCATATAACTGCGATTGAATTATCAAATAGTGAATTAGATATTCTCATTGATGCTTCTAGCGAAGATTGGTCAAATGTTTCACCTTCTATATTTGGGAATATTTTTGAACACAGCCTTTCTAGTGAAGATCAGCATAAAACAGGTTCACATTTTACTCCTGAGAATGACATTCTTAGAATTGTTGAACCGACTGTTATCAAACCTTTTAGAGAGAAAATCTTAAAAACTAAAACTCTAAAAGGGCTATTATCCATACATGAAGAAATGACTAAGGTTCAGATTTTAGACCCTGCTTGTGGAAGTGGTAATTTTCTTTTTATTGCTTATCGTGAATTAAAACAATTAGAATTAGAATTATTTGATATAATACTTAGAAAATTTAAATCTAAAAGTGCAACGAATATATATTCAAAAGTAAAAAAAATAAAAGGAAATCAATTTTTTGGTATTGATATCAACAGATTTGCAGTAGAATTGGCAAAGATAACACTTTCATTTGCAAAAATTCTTACGTCAAAAGAAAAAGAGGCTTTTAGTAATCAATTAAAATTAGATGGATTTATTGATATTGAATTTAAGGAATCGGCTTTACCTTTTGAAAATTTAGATGATAATATTATTGTTGGGGATGCTTTAAAGATAGATTGGAAAAAACCAGATATAATTATTGGTAATCCTCCTTTTCAATCAAAAAATAAAATGCAAGAAGAATTTGGTGCAGTATATGTTGATGAAATAAGAAGATTGTTTCCTGATGTGTCGGGTTTAGTTGACTATTGTGTCTACTGGTTTAGAAAAGCTCATTATGTATTAGGAGAGAATGGAAGGGCAGGTTTAGTAGGGACAAATACAATTTCCCAAACAAATTCACGTATTGGAAGTTTGGATTATATTGTTTCTAATAATGGAGTAATAATTGATGCAATAAAAGCAATGCCATGGCAAGGAAAAGCAGTTGTTTCTGTTTCTATTGTAAATTGGATAAAAACCAAGACGAAAATCGGAAAAAAAAAAATTATAAGAAATCTTTCTGATAAAAAAGATGCTAAATGGGAATTATATGAAGTTAAGCAAATAAATTCAAGTTTAACTAAGAATTTTGATGTATCAAAAGCTATAAAAATAGAAGTAAATAAAAAGTCAGAATCTGGTGCACAAGGACAAACTCATGGTCATAGCGGATTTATACTCACAGAAGAAGAAAAAATGGAAATGGAAAAAGCTAATAAGGAAAATCTCAAAGTTATTTATCCATATTTAATTGCTGATGTTTGGTTAGGAAAAGAAAAATCGAAATTTGATAGATATGTAATTGATTTCAATTCGTTAAATATATATGAATCTCAAAAATATGAAAAACCATTTAAAAGAGTTAAAAAACTTGTTTTTCCACGCAGAGAACAAAAATTTAAAGAAGAAAAAGCCCAAAATAGTAAATTATTGGCAAGTAATCCTAAAGCTAAACCAAAAAGTGATTGGAAACCTATATTCGAAAGATGGTGGCAATTACATAGAAGTAGAAATTCATTAATTGAAAAAATTAGAAAATTAGACCGTTATATTATTGTAAGTAGGGTAGGTAAAAGACAAATATTTGATTTTATTTCATCACAAATTCACCCCAATGATGCATTAGTAGCATTTCTATTCGATGATGACTATTCCTTTGGTATTTTACAAAGTTCTTTTCATTGGAGTTGGATAAATGCCAGATGTTCTACACTTACAGATAGGTTGAGATATACAGTTTCAACGATTTTTGATACATTTCCGTTTCCTCAGTGGGGAATACTAAATGGTGAAGAAAAGGAAAAAAACATAGATTCTAAAATCAAAATTGCACATAAAGTTGCCAAAAAAGCTAGAAAATTAATCAATTTAAGAAATAAAATAAGAATTGAAAACAAATTGTCTTTAAGAGATGTGTATAGAACTATAGAACTTCCTGGGAAGAATGTACTAAAAGATGCTCAAAAAGAATTAGATAATGCAGTAAGAGAAGCATATTATTATGGTTTACCAGATGAGATGAAAATAGATGACCATTTAGAATTTCTATTTAACTTAAATCATTTATGTTATCTTAGTGAAAAAAAAAAAAAGGAAGTTATTGGACCGGGTTTACCTGGAATTTTTAAATCTAACCCCATTTTTTATTCAGATTATAAAATTGGATTAAATGGAATTGAATTATGAAATTACAAAAAAAATTCAGATTACATGTAAGATAGAGGTTATGGGATAGGGAGTATATTTCTCGATAATATTTAACTTGAAATGAAGATCAAGGTATATCATAGCTACTTGCTCTTTATTAATTACTTTTTTATATTTTCATGAAGTTTTAGATATTATGAATTTGACAGAATTAAATATAATTTTAGCATCATCCCATAAAGACGACTGGCTTTGGCATGATGGCCCACAGCAATTTATTTATAAACTTGATTTGAGTTTGAGAATGAAACTTGAACCATTGCTAAGAGAGAATGACTATGTCAAAATAGAATCATATCTTGAGCCTTTCTTTAAACGTTTTGACCATCCAAAAGCCGATTACAGTATTGCGACAGTATATTATAACAATTCCTTTGTCTTAGAGAAATTATTCATAGCTGCGGATCAATCTCGGATATACATTGCTGGATTTAGCCCAATATCAAAAGATGCACCTATAGAAGATATCGTTCAGGTAATTGTCGATGCAAAAAAACAAAAACCAATTCATTATGTGTTATCATCGCAAGATGTGAACTTTGGTTATCTATTAACTCGACGTTATACCAAAGAAAAATATATTGCTCAGTTAAAGATTGCAAAAATAGAAATTGATGAATTAGAACCTTCTACTTTGTAATGATGAATAATAGAAAAGAAGTACTATTTCACTTCTTCAAGAAATAAAGAAAGTTGGCCATAAAACTAATAATGAAGCCAAAAGTTGTTTCCACATCGATTTTTGTTGCTTTGTAGGTGGTTGGAGAGCTAGTCCCTTTTCCATGAGAAAATTCATTTGTCATTGTTGAAATGAAGTTGCTTATGGATAAGATATAGTTTCTCAAGTGGTTATCTATTGAATTGGGTTTAACAAAGGATGGATAGGTGATTAATGATTTTATTTCCCTTTTTACTGTGTCCATCAAATCAGATACTGTCATATCATTTATTTTTTTCAGTTTTCCATTTACAGTAACAGAAGTTATTTTTTTTGAAATTAAATAATCTTTAAAAAATGTTTCAGTTAGTTTTCTACAATAGGAGGGTTTTGCATCTCTTTTCTAATTAGTAAAAATCATGATTTATCTCAAAATTAGGCTGTTTTGCCGAAGACAATAGATTTTTGCAGAAACCACTCTCTTCACGCCATGGAAATTGGATAAAAAATTTATATAAAATCCT
>JAUWMK010000416.1 GCA_030613185.1 Promethearchaeum sp. | reverse complement strand
TAAAAGATCTAGATATCTTTTACAATTCAAACCAATTAAAAATAGACAAATTACTGAATTAAAAAAGATTTTGACTCCGCTTTTAGAACATCTAGAGTGTCCTGAATTGATTGTTACAGATGGTCTGAAAGCCTATAAGAGAGTTATACCCGAGGTTTTTGATTCTGTTCCACATTTATTCTGTCATGTGCATGCTTTAAGAGTTATTTTTAGAGAACAAGAGACATATAATACCGCTGCGAATCAAGCGCTTCATAAATTAAAAATACCAAAAAAACAACTTAGCATCAATAGAAAAACATTATACAATAAACGGCGGAAATTGAAACGTTATGAATTAAATCTTTCACGACTAATTCATGTTCGGGACAATTATTATCGGGACCATGGAATTAGACCGTATTCAAAAAAAATTAAATGGACTCCAAAATTACTCTTTTTTAAAGAAAAACTAAATTTCTATGGAATGATGATAAGAAGTTTCAAGAGATCTATTGAAACTAAAAAAACGAAAATTATGAAGCTTAAAAATAGAATTGAATCCCTTTCCTTAGTGTATCGCCAGAAGCAACAGATCAGCCTACAAGCAGGAAGATTAGTTGGAAGGTTCAAAAGATTATTATCATGTAGAAGTGATTCATTTTATGTTGATAGAAATAATTTTGAAATGATCCTTGAAAAATCATTACATCTACTTGCCCATAAGATTAAAAAGTTCATGAAAAATAACCATTCATTATTCACTACAAAGACACATGAATTAGAGAAAATCATCAAGTATGCAGAGCATAACACTAATATTATCGAAGGAATCTTTGGGGAATGTCGACCGATTTTGAATAAAATAAGATATCTGAAAAATACGGACGTTTCTTTGGCTTTTCTGGAGATATGGCGATTAAAACATAACCTCTCCAGACCATTTACCGGAATCCACAACCATGAATGCCCTTTAGAACGGTGTAATATTCATTCACGTTATAAAACATATTTAGATGCGCTCTACCCAATGAATGAAGCACAAATTGAAGAGTTTAAATCAGTTGATATTAAGTGGCAAATATTTAATATTCTGGGAAAAATGATTATTTGTCCCAATATCTATAATTTAAATCGAAATCCACTCAAACTTAAAAAAGAACTAAAGTATGCAGGTAATTATGGATAATTTATAATGTAAAAGAAAAAAAGCATACTCTAGTTTATTTGACTAGAGCCAAATTTATCAATCCTTTTAATATAGTTCCTTCTATGTGATATGAAGGTAACTAGATTAAGATGATTATAAAGATTCTTTATCTTAATTCAATAGAATAATGTAATCAATTTATCAAAATTTTAAAATTTAAACAGAATATTTCTAAAATATATTATTGGACATTTTCAAAAACAAAAGACCCGGTTTTCCTACATATAAAAATCGGGTTTACGATCACAACTTAGTGATTCCCTATCCCAAACTCCAAAGTTCGAGGATGTGCCCTTCGAGGGACCTATGAAGGCGGAGGAGGGGGAATCCATAATTCTTTTCTTTTTTATAAGTTACCCGGGATAAATTTCGTGGGATATTTTTTTAGTCATGTACTTGAACATCATTAATTATAATCAACTATAGGATAACAGTTCATTTTATAGGAGTGGTTCCATGCAACCCCAAAATTTGTTTTTTTTCCCACAAAATATATTTATTTATAAATTGATTTTGATATAAAAAATGAAATGACTCGTAGATATCTATTAAAACATCATTGAACTTCTAAATTCCATAAAATCCAACTTTAAAGATTTTTCAAAATAGTTTTCGATATTTTCCCACAATTCTTCATAAATCGATTTAATAAGTAGAGGATCATAATTATATAAAGAAAAGAAAAGCGAATTAAAACTACCGCCTTGAACACCAGTATAATTATTACCTCGAAAAATTATCTGATCGTTTTCCCATTTATATTGATTATTAATTTTTGTTTCTGAATTTTCTTCGCACTGGATAGTTAACTCTTCACCACCTTCTTTTCCATAAAATATATTTATTGTATATTTCGATCCTAATCCACAAGTACCGATTGAGCCATATGTAGTTCTTAAATTTTGATTAAATTCAATAAAAACATCAATATTTGGTTTTAAAAAAGGAAATTCTTTTCTATATTTTGGAAAATTGCTTGCTAATATATTTTGATAACTTTTAAAAAATTGTCTAAAATATCCCATCAACCAAGATCCTAATTCATTATCATTTGTATATTGATTTTTTTGAGGGAGATTTTTTGAAAAATTCCTATTTATTGTATCTATTCCATTATTCAAAAGAAATTCAATACTCTCGAAAATTCTGATAGCAGGAGTTGGATTTGAATCATAAATTGATCGAGGATCAATATCAAAATATGTGTTATAAGGCTGAGGAAATGTTTTTTTTGCCCAATTCTTCAATTTAGTTAAGTTAATTTCGTGCTGTAAATCGTTTTGAAAAGGACGCATTTTATCCAATATCAAAAACAAAAAATCAATACAAATTTTTGTATCGGTGTGGTTTAATTGATATGAGGAAAATATTTTTCGCAAAAATTGTAATGCTTTAAGAATTGCTTGTTTTTCTGGATTAGAAAATAAGTGTTGGGAATCTCCATATTCATAAACTGAACTTAATCCAATCGAAGGAAGTTTTTTCCAATTTTCTCCTTTTATATTATAAAATTTTGATTGTCCATTTTGTTTTAGTGGGAAAAAGCAAATACCTATATATTTCTTATCAGATATTTTCGATGTGGGCTCATAACTTATTCCAATACCTGCTCCAAAAGGAAAATATCTTTTTTTAATGATTGGGAATTCTTCTTGAATAAATTCCGTGAATTTCTCATGATATCTTCGTATTATTTCATTTTCTGGTCCATTTAAATTAATAATTTTTCCACTTGAAATTAGATTAACCAATTTACTAATAGGATAATCCACATTAAGCAAACTATCTTCAATAATTTCACCTAAATCTAATTTCCCATCTTTAATTTCAGTTTTTAGTCTTGACATAGAGATTATTCTTCTTTTTCTGTCTTTGATTTTTTCTATTCTATCCTCAATTTTCTTTTTATTATGTGCTGCTTTTGGTATTGCTGCTCGAATATTTGATTCATACCCTCCATCATTTTCTAATCCGTTTGTTCCTTTATCTATGTTAAATTGCTTATCACATAGGATAAAATTTTCATAGCCTTCAATATCAAAAGCAGGAGGAAGTCGAAATTTTTTTTCCCACTTTTCATATTCCTTTTTATCTTGTTTTAAATATAGTTCTTCAGGAATAATATGATCAATTGAAAAGTTCTCTCTTGTTAGAGGGTTTTGCATCTCTTTTCTAATTAGTAAAAATCATGATTTATCTCAAAATTAGGCTGTTTTGCCGAAGACAATAGATTTTTGCAGAAACCACTCTCTTCACGCCATGGAAATTGGATAAAAAATTTATATAAAATCCT
>JAUWMK010000123.1 GCA_030613185.1 Promethearchaeum sp. | reverse complement strand
AAATTGATAAAATTACTGATGATATAGACGCTCAAGGGTATCTTATTGAAAATCTCGGACATTTAAAAGTTCAAAGCATAATTCAAACAGAAAATGGTATCTTAAAAGATTTTAAAGTGCCAAGTAGTGTCATGGGAAAAGAGTGGCTTGAAAACGAAAAACCTCTTCCAATTTACGATGAACTAACAGAACCTACTGGATGGCAAGCGACAAATGACGAATATATTCTGGTAGTCTCCGATGCTTGTAGTCATTTAAAACCAGTAAGGTTAACATCGAATTCCCAGTCCACCTTGTTTAAAGAATTTCCTATGAATATAAAATCAACAGGATATATTTCATTTTGGATGGGAAACAATTCGCTTGTAGCAAATAAAAAGGCAATTCTGAAATTGATGCATGAAGTCGGAGATGTAGAAAGATTACAAGTTATTATGGAAGAAGGAAATATCAAAATTGTGGATGCGAATGGCGAAGAAAACGTGGGCCTTTACTCTCCACAATATATGAGGCATTTTGCAATCACGTGGACAAAGGATTATTGCTATTTATTTTTGGATATGCACCCGATAAAGAAATTCAAATTGATGTCAGATGAAAAATTCATAGATAAATTTATGTTTTTGTGGGATTCTAATGATTCAACCAATGCATGTGCAATGTTTGTTGATGCAGTTTCCACAAGCTTGGATGGGAATTACATCATGGATATTTTCGATAATATATCTCCTGGGACGGTCAATGCTTCTGGCATTTTTTCAAATAAAGGGTTAATTGAAAATCTTGATTCAAATAATATAAGAATCGGCACCGAAGGCGATTATAAAACTGCTGATGGAATCTTGGGAAAAAATTGGAATGTCGATGACCAAAATCCCTTTAGATCAATACTATCAATTTTAGATCATGCAGAAGGTTATACAGATATAACTTGTTATGGGCCTCACGGATTTATAGATGATGATTTTGTTGTTATAGAGGGTACGACCAATTATAATGGTGTTTATCAAGTAGTTTCTGTTAATGGAAACAGTTTCGAGATTAACAAACCGTATAATATGAATGAGAACGATACGGGAATCGTATATCTAAATCATGTTTATATAAAAAACATTCTTGGATTTTCTGATGGGACCAATGACAAAACCCAAGTTATTTGTGAATTACATGGTTTTTCGGATATGGATCAATTAATTATTCAAAACACGTTAAGTTATAATAACCCATCCGCCCCATACACAGTTGAATATATTGATGAAAACAATTTTAAAATAGATAAAACTTTTGTAATCGGTTCCGAATCAGAAACAGGAATCGTATTTATGAACCCCACATTATTAAACCAAAAATCAGCATTTAGTGAATTTTCACAAAACATAAATGCAGTTATAGACGATAATTTCGATAACCACAATAATATATGTGTGATGACCGCAAATGAAATTGGTTCAATCACCACTTTAAAATATGGAATATCTTCTGCTCGCGAAATTGGCATTTTTGATTTTTTCTTCAACTTTAATTTGAAATCAGATCAGCAATTTTCCATTCAATTATTAAATAATGACTCGGATGAGGTAAAAGTAATTGAAATCATATTAAAAGGTGGAATGATCTATAATAACGATGAACCGATCTATATATATGACGAAAACACTCTTTCCCATTTCCACATTGAATTTATGAAAGATTCTTGTTTTCTATATCTGAATAAGAAATTCTGTGCGACATTGACCTTTTTAACAAGTAACACATCCATAGACACTATTAAATTCTATGCAATAAATCAAAGTACAAGCAGCGAAATACTTATTGGATATTTAGATGCGCTCGGTATTTCGTGGAACTCCTACTCGCCATTTTCAAATTATAATTCTGGACAACTTCAATCACAAGGTATAGAATCTAAAGATATGAATGTCGAATCATCGATGTCGGAAATTTTACAAGTCGATGCGCTCGGAAATTACAAAAAACCGTTCGGAATTATCGGAAAAAACTGGGAGATTGGAGAAACGGAAATTTCCAAATACGGATTCATAAATCCTGAAATAACAGCAAAAATAATTAATTCGATACAAGGACATAACAAAGTTTTAGAACTCTCGAAAGGAGCTGGTTTATCCTCGATTTCTCTTCCATTGGGCTTAATTGATAAGCTCGATTATGAAATATTCATTTTTGTCGAAAATATTACCTCGCAAATACAATTCGGAGGTTATTATTATATCGATGCAGAAAATTATGGAAATGTAAACAAACTTGTAATAGATTCGAATGGAAATATTTCTTATACCGACGAAACCCCGCTAGGAGATGGTTCATACGGCACCAATTATTCACTTTCTTTTAATAAATGGAACCATTTCAGAGTCGAATGGCGAAAAGGTTTGTATTTCATCGTGTTTCTAAACGGAAATGAAATCATCAAAATAACTGAATCCAGCCTAGGATTAAATAATAATTTTATTGAGCAATTCGAAATAGATTTAGAAAATTCCACAATATATATTGACGCCATTGCGTTCAATACCCATACGAAAAATTACGGATATAATAAATACTCGAACATGTCGGATGGTGTTGGAATTTTCAAAGGAGTTCATGCAGACAGGGCGATTATTAAACAAGTGAGATCGAAAATTGCGGATGTTAATTCTTCGGGAAATTTCAAAATACCTGCTGGAATCCTCGGGAAAGATTGGAGTATAGGAATGTTTGATGATGAGAGCGGTGAATATTGTGGATGGAATGCAGTTGTTCCGGGAGGAACCCATAATATCGTTCAATCGCATAAAGGACATAATTTCGTAATGGAATTAATGAACCATAAAACAAAGTACGCTATTCCATACACAGCCGAAATATTATATGATATACATATTTTTCCGCCAAGTTCCGGAACATTTGAATTTGGGATTCAATCTTTGGATCCTATTGGGGTTGTTGCACAAATTTTATTAGATGATGACAGATATGTTAAATTCAAAACAAATAACGGAGTATGGATCGATACAGGATTTCATTATGGTGATGCTGGAAGTGAAGATTGGATTCATTTTTCGGTCGCTTGGATAAATTCGCAATATTTACAAATTAAGATAGATGGCCAAACAATTGTGGAAACTGTTGGAACTACTGTTGCCTATCAAGATCCACCAGATCAAACATCTTTTGATTTTACTTTAAATGCTGGGACCGACGCGCAAGTATATGTAGATGCAATTGGGTTATCTTGCTTTGGTTATAAGGCATATTATAATATTAAGGATGGCATCATGGCCCCAAAAGGTGTAATTTCTGAAAAACTACAAACTGCAGATGCCATTATCGAAAATGCTAATGTGAAATATCTCGATAATGTCACAACACTTAAAGTTAAACAAATTCAATCGCAACCTGAATCTGTTTTTCATTTTAATTCGAGCGACAAGGTGAATTATTGGGGACAGTATGTCGACGAAAACAGTGTTCCGGTTGGATGGTCTCTTGGAACACAAGACTATGTTGGGGGCGCTCTTGAATACACAGGGGCGATTAATCTTCTAAAAAATTACAATAACCATAAAGATCTTGTTAGAATAAAAAAATATTCCAATTACGGGCAAACGGTATTAGAAAATACAAATAATTTTACATCTATAGGATCGGGATTTATTAGTTTTTGGTTAGCCATAAACAAAGAAAAGTCGAGTATAATGATGGATTTATGTGATTCTACAGGATTAGCACATCTTTCGTTTTTAATAAAAAACGGAAAAATTCATCATGTTAAAGAATTGTTATCTCCTAAATCTATATCTGGTTTTTCGGGTCGTTTAACCGCCAATATTACTTCTTTTTCAGATGCAGGAAGCAATCAAACCATAGTAAGTTGTTCTAGTAGTTTTTCCGATGGAGACTTTGTTCAAATTGCGAACACATCGAATTATAATGGTGTGTATCAAGTCTTTGGATGGGATGCAAACAGTTTCAAAATAGAAAAAACCTTCGTTAGTACAGAAACAGGTACTGTGTTTTTAAATGATCAAATTAAAGTAGATTGCGTTGCTCATGGGTTTACGGATGAAAACAGCCAAACTAAACAAATAATTATTGAAGGAACAGATTATGATGGGATATATTCAGTTATTGATCCCGAGAGCAATCTCGATAGTTTTAAGATAGGGAGGACTTTTTCGGTTTCTTCTACAAACCATCTGGGAAAAGTTTCGTTAATTGATCTGGAATTTGTTTGTCCATTCGCTATTGATATGTTTCAGCATATAATTATCAAATTTGATAAATTTGACTTAGTAGATCTTCAAAATTTTATATATCTCAACAATATTCCAATAAACGATGTAGGTTATCCGTTTAGAAACGAGTTTGGTGTAGATATTACCAAAATTCGCTTTATTGCTGATTACGATGCGGAATTCGACGAGGATTTTGAAGTTTATATCGACGCAGTAATTTTTCCAGATCAAGGTAACGGTATTGATGTTTTTTCAGAAAATTCTCCTAAACTCATAGTTGAAAATACAATCGGTTCACAAGATCATCCATTTGAAAAAATCCACGCGAAAGAGATTCATGCTGAAAAAATCTATGGTTTGCTTCCAGATGCAAACGCTTCGCAGATTCAAATTGAACCCATGGCTGGTTCTGAAATACCTATTTTTGATTTTAACGAATATCCAACCATAGATATTGATGTTTTATGTGAAAATGAACCTCGATTCTCGTACACAGAAGATGGTGGGAGCGGAAGCGTTACATTGACGGGAGATGTCTTTCTAAAAATCGAAAAATATGGAGGTACCAATTGTTCTTCTCTGACGGATAATATAAAGACTAAAACAGGTTCATCAAAGGCTAAAACAACGATTGAATTTAGGATGAAGGTAAGTAATATGCTCCAAACCCGTGTGGAATTATTCGGAGAAAACGGATATATTGGAGCAATAATGTTTTGGGGAGGCACTATCCAAGCCAATTATTTCACTCCCAATTACAACAAAGTAACATTTCTAGATGATGATAATCAATATGCAGTTAATGAATGGTATATTATAACAATAGAATTTGATTCTCAATTAGATAAATGGAGTTTTAAAGTAAATGGTTTGGATCCTTTTACAAGCACAATGCACGAAAGAACTTTTTTAAATATTGATTATGCATCAGAAATAGATTACCAAATTCACCCCGGAAATCTCTACAAAATAAAATATGCGTCTGCATATTCTGGAGGCGGAGATGGATTAATATATATTGATTATTTATATTATATTTTTGGCGAAACGAATATTTCCGAAAGCACTAAATATATCCAATCTGCGATTCAAGACTTAGATAACTCTCTCACGAATCTGAAAACGGGACAAGACGATGTAATAGTTAAAACTTTGAAAGTTGTTGGAGAAAATACCGGTAATGGTGTTTTTCAAAAAGGAGAACCTACGGGGAATGATACAGAAATTGCGAGTTTTAACGGAAGTTTTAAAGCATCGAAGGTATATGGGGCAGTTTATAACGATTATGCTGATTATTGGCATTTATCTCCTAACGAAAAATTGATATTTGGAAAAGTTTACACTGCGGATGGCAAAATAAACAATAAGAGAGGAAATCGCAAAATTATAGGGATCTGCACAGACACACCTGGTATTGAAGTTGGAAGCCATGAAGGTGATTTGCCTATATCAGTTGCAGGATGGCCTTTAGCGTTTGTTGATAAAAAGTATGAATCAGGAACATTTTTAATCCCAGATAAATTTGGGAATCTAACTAAAGCTCGGTGGTGGGAACGATATAAAGCAATCGCAATATATTTACGGGCAGAACAAGCAGAATATTTCCGTCAAGTAAAAGTTAATGGTCGTAGTTGGATTAAAGTTATAAAATAAATGTTTTTTTGTTATTTGCGTCCTTTTAAAGGCGATAATCTTATAAATATGTTTTTTTTAAATAATAATATGGAGTTATCCAAAATGAAAAATAAAAATAATGAATTATGGATTTTTGTGTTTATTATATTTCTGATTTTTGGTGGCGTTATTTCTTTAACTCATCTTAATTCAGATATGAAATCATCGAATTATGTTGAAGATCAAAATAAAATGATAAATTCTGTCCAAACAGATGGTAATATCAGAGAAAAATTTGTTATTCCGAAATCCCAAACAATTTTTGTTAACGGAAGTTATATATCAGATTACGAGGTACCCGAATATAGTTATACTTTGGCAATTGTAGACGATGTTCTTTTTTTAGGGACTTTAAATGATGAATTATATGTTCTAAATATCAGTAATCCAATAAATCCAACATTAATTTCCCATTATACCACAAATCATGTTCAATGTGGTGATTTTTTAGTTGAAAACGATGTTCTTTATATTTCAGAAAATCCAAATGGATTACGAATGTTAAATATTTCGGATATACATTCGATATCAGAAATCAGCTTTTTTGATAACACTGTCACTGAAGGAGTTTATGATACGGCAATTTATGAAGGCTATATGTATTTGGCATCGTATAATTATCTGTTAAAAATTGTGGATTTGGCCGATTTGACCGCAACAACCCCGTCATTTAACGTTCTTTATGAATCTTTGAGCCAAAGAAGTCAAAAATTGAACATTTACAACGATACTCTTTATTTTGCAATGGATTACTATGTGGATAGTGATTGGTCTCCCCGTTTACGGTATTATTCCCTTTCAGATCCCCTAAATCCAGCATATATTGGACAAAAAAATCTAAAAGTATGGGATTTTGAATTCGATAATGATATCATGTATCTTTCATCAACGGATGGAATCCACATATATAATGTCTCCAATCCCAATAATCTTATCGAAATATCCAATGTGACTTTTACGGAGTCTATTGAATTCGAGTTGGCACTTGACAACGATCTACTTATTGCAGGAAGTAAATATACCGATAACTCCGACACTTATTTAATGGCATTCAATGTTTCCGATCCCTATGCTCCCTACTTATTATGGAATATATCCACCTATGAATCGGGAGATGATGGAGAAATCGAGGAAATGATAATAAAAGACGGATTAATTTACGCGTCCCAATACATGCACGGGTTGGTAGTATATGATACGGGACTGGACACAGATGAGGACGGTCTTTCCGATAAGCATGAACAATATACTTACAACACGAATCCAACAATCCAAGATACTGACAATGATGGCCTTCTCGATGGTGAAGAAGTTTACACATATGGCACTGATCCCATTAATAACGATACTGACGCCGATTTGTTATTAGATGGTGATGAAATCTACACATACACCACCGATCCTACAACGAACGATACTGATTCTGACACTTTAAATGATTGGGATGAGCTTTTCCTATTTCATTTGGACCCTACCGATGATGATTTTGACAACGACGGGCTTGACGATGGCACCGAGATGGCAGACTATATTTCCGCCAACAATCTAAACGGAACCGAAGAAGAAATTTTCGCTGAGCAGCAAACCTATGCACATGATCCTGATAGGGATAATGATGGTTTAACCGATGGCCAAGAAGTCAACAACTATCACTCGGATCCTAATAATAACGATTCTGATAATGATGGACTGTTTGATGGCGACGAAGTTATGATTTATAATTCTGATCCCATAAATACTGATTCTGATGGGGATGGGGTTGATGATGGTATTGAAATTGGTATTGGTTTAAATCCTGCAATCGCAGATTCCGACAGTGATGGATTTAGTGATTTGAAAGATTTTATTTCCAATTTCGGCGAGGATGCTTCCGCCGCATATTCCAACGACGGGTTTATCCAAATTTCTTATGGGACCGAATCCGAGTTTGCAGAAATAAAAACCAATTCCACGCTTTATTCGGCGTTTTTGAACGAAGAGAACGAAGTCATTGTTTGTAAAGCTAAGGGTGATGTTGGAACCGATTCCTTGGTGATAATAACTTTGACGGATACCGTGGCACAGTATACCGAAAATTTAACAATTAAAATCGACGATGTCGATACCGAATATGTTCAAAGCATTGATGAAATAACAAATTCAACCATTTTACAATTTCAATTCGCACACACTGGAGAAATTCAGATTATTTCAATCTTTTTTGATACCGATCTTGATTTAAGTTTGTTTGATCTGACTTCTATTTCAGGATATCCATTGACTATAATCTTAATTTCGTTTGTTGGTGTCGTATTTGTCTTGAGAAAAAAGCATTCTTGTTAATTTTTTTTTAAATTTTTTAAATTATTAAGTGAAGTTTACTTTCATTTTATAATTTATTTCGATATTTCTGTTCAAGATTTCCGTTGATAACAATCATATTTTCTCGTTCAATTTTTCAAAATTACACTTTAATTCAACCATATTTAAACTACCATTTTACATCCAATGTAATATTAGTAATTTTTTTGAAAATATATGGAATCAAGGGGAAAAAAATGACAAGATATGTCAAAATGGGAAATTGTATTCAGTGTGGACAATGTTGTAAAAAATGTGTTGGGATAGAACCTTGTTTATATTATATAGATGCTAAATGTTCTATTTATGATGATAGACCGGTATTTTGTAGAAATTTTCCTCCTGATTGGACTCGTTGCCCTGAAGGATGTGGATATTATTTTATAGATACCGAAAATAATAATAAAGTAATGCCTAAATTGGATTTAATAAATGGTGGACTCCTTAGAGTTCCAACATTATCAGAAGAAGAAAAAATATCTTGGGAAATTGAAAATAACGATCCGATTTCTGATAAGGCAATAACTTTTGCAAAATCTTGGGCAGCCTTAACACAAATAGAATTAGATAAAGGCAGTAAATTAGAGGATATATTGCTTAAAACCTCTTTACTAGTAGATAACACAGGAATGAATAAACTAATGTATAATTTTGCTGTGTTATATTTGGCAAAATTTTGGCAGCACGGTAAAGAATTACATGATTGGTATTTTTTGAAGGGTTATGATCTCATCGTCCTCAAGCAATAAATTTCATGTATTTATTTGCAATTGAAGCCCAGATTAGAAATTTTAAATAATAATAAACTAATATCTTCAATTAGAAACACCATGATTTTCTTAGTATGTGATGGCTCTAATTTTTTATTTTCGCTCTTTAATCAGACTATATTTAAACTACCACATTATTTCCAATAATATACCAATAGTTTTTCGAAAAACTATTGGATGGTTATAAATTTGAGTGGATTAAAAGTTGAAAAGGTGGTTGCTGCGGCAACCAGTGCATCCCACGAAATATTGTTGGATGAAAACGATGTAAATTTTGAAAGGGTGAATTTTATCTCAGATATTCTCTCCCGAAATACGGTTTTAGATTCATTTAATGAAATCGAATTTGAGGATTTCACGACTTTTTTCAATATAATGAAAATGGATTTGATAAAACCTAATAAAATTCTGAAAATTAAAATCGAAAACGAAGAAGAATTCGATATTTTAAGTAATTTGTTGATCGATACAGGTTTATCAAATTTTTATACGATAATACTGTTAATGGATGAAAATCTTTTTTTGAATCTTTTAAAAATGAAACTTTCATTGATCTCGCATATACATTTAGAAATTTATTTATCAAAAATTTCTTTTGATCAAAAAGAACTTTTGGTCAATGAGAAGTCTCAGAAATGGATAAGTAAAAATCCTGTGTGTTTTGATATAATTATTAATAGAGATAATTATGTTGATATATTGTCAGAAATACCATATTTATATTCTAATAAGATGATACGATTCTTCAATATAAGTTATGATTATCAATCATTTGAAAAGATGACAATTGAAGAGTTACAAAAATTAGAATTCTGGATAAACCATATTAAAATTTGGGCGATCTTTTCGAATGATAAAAAATTCGAAAAAATCGAGATTAAGGGAATTTCAAAATTTCATTTACCTATTTTTATTGCCAGAGATGGAAATCTCTTTTATAATCGACAACATTACGAATATAAAGAAACTCCATTATTCAATATTTTTAACGAAAGAGATGAATATTCATTTCAAGAAATGGCGAAAATACTCCGATATACCAAGCTATCCCCTGATATATTTTATTTTCCCTTTCAACCCAAAAAAATTATGTGGAATATGATCAATTATTTCGACAATCTCAAGCTCATGGGGAACGTTAATGAAATCCCCGTAATCACGGCCTTAATCATGCAATGGAGTTGGAGAAAATAATGTTTTGCCTGCCCGTACCCGACTTTTTACTGACCGAAAGATGTAATATGGCATGTAAATATTGCTTCGAACACAAATTGTCGGGATTAGATGTTGACAAGGATAAATTGATAAAATATATCAACGAGAAAACAAACGGTTCGTTTTTCTTGTTTGGGGGAGAGCCACTACTGACAATCGATTTAATTATAGAAATTATGGAAGCGATCGCTAAAACTAACATCATAACCAAAAGAAAAGAGAAAATGATAAATAGTTGTAAATCGGTGATCACAAACGGAACTTTAATAAAAGCAAATCTCGAAAAAATTAAGAAACATGGACTTAGAATGCAGATATCGTTTGATGGTGTTAAAGAGGCCCATGATATGAATCGAGTGTTTAGAAAGGGTGGAAAGACTTTTGATATAGTTCTCGAGGCAATCGATCTCTGTCATATTCATGAAATTCCTTGGTCTCTTCATGGGGTAATAACTAAAAAAACATTGCCATATTTGGCCGATACCACCATGTTAATGGTTGAACTTTATGATAAATACGAGGGCATAAATGCCGCGATTTCTCATCTTGGTAAGAATATGTATCAAATAATATTTGAACAAGAATATGATGATCATGACGTTGATGTTCTTTTGGAACAATTCCAATTAATATGCAAACGAATAATGAACCATCCGAAATATAACAACGATCAGAAAAAACAAATGCTTGCTAGTTTTCTTAACAGGAAAGGAGGCGTATGCGCAGCAGGTACAACCTTGTTGGCCATTGATGTTAATTTCGATATTTATCCTTGCCATAGACTTGTTGCGTTTGAAGAAGAACGAAAGAGATACAAGCTTGGGAACATATATGACACTCATGGATTCAAACAGTTTCGTTTATATAACTCATATTTCAGACAAAGACATATAGTCTCATCAATATATTCGTCGGACATTAACATCAAGAACAATTTATCTAAAAACACAAGATGGATGAATTGGTGCCCGTCAACCAATCTAGAAACAAGCGGAAGTATTTATTTTCAAAATCCCAAATATAATCTGATGCATGTCGAGTTAAATCGTTTGATCGATATGTTAGAAAAAAAATATGGATTATATCAAAACAAGAAAAATAACAATAACAAATACAATAAAAAAGTAGATATTAAGTGTTGAAAATTCATGGTAGAGCCTACAGATAAAATAGATGCAACGGACATCAATGATTTGAAGATTAGTATTAATGAATACCTCAGAAATCAATTGCAATTAAATTTTGAAGATGCAGAATCGAATATTGATCTGGTATATGGGGCTGTGGGTGGATGTTCTTGTGATACGGTATGTGATTGCGAAACAAACTGCACCGCACATTGTGGATGTGATCTTGATTGCGGTTGCGATGAATATTGTACTTGCAATGCCCATTCATGTTCTTGTCAATCTGTTTGTAGTACTCACTGTAGTTGTGATGTTTACTGTGGTTGTTATGGACACAACGAGGGCGGATGTTCATGTGAGGGCGGGTATTGTGAAGCAGAATGCAGTTGTGATACTTTTTGTAATTGCAATTCCAATACATGCGTCTGTGAAGAAGTAACAGCAGATGGGAGTTGTAATTGCAATGAAGAATGCACTTGTGAAACAGAATGTAGTTGCGATACAGTTCAAATTTTAGGTTCAACCGGATGCGGGTGTGATTCTAATTGTTATTGTCAGGAATATTGTACAACTCATACTTGCTATTGTGATCTTGATTGCGGTTGCGATGAATATTGTACTTGCAATGCCCATTCATGTTCTTGTCAATCTGTTTGTAGTACTCACTGTAGTTGTG
>JAUWMK010000181.1 GCA_030613185.1 Promethearchaeum sp. | reverse complement strand
AGAATTTTAAATCACAATCTTTAGAGCGCTGGAAATTTAATTTTAAAAAAGAAAAAAAGAAGAAAAGAAGAAAAGAAGAAAAGAAGAAAAGAAGAAAAGAGTAAATGAAAAATAAACAGAAATTAGCCATTATTTAAGAATAAATATAAATAAAGTGATATTCATCATCAAATTAAACGCTGAATGACAAATGATTGCAGGATAGAGAGAATCACTCTTGTTTCTTAATAGAGTGCATAGCCAACTAAAAACTAACATTAACAAAAAGAAAATTATACCAGGGATAATTAAAAAATAAAATCCAGTATTATCTCTAATAATTCCATGATGCACTATATGTATTCCAGCAAAAGCTAATCCGTTTACAATAATGGCTGTTTTTTCATTCTGCTTGATTTTCACCGAATTATGAATCATTCCTCTAAAAAATATTTCTTCTCCAATTGGACTAAATATAATAGAAGGAAAAGTCACCATTAAAAATAATGAAAATTTTCCATCAATTCCCCAATCATCACTCTCTGCTGGGAGATATTGAGAACCAATATTAACAAACCAATTATTAATCGAATCATTAAAGAGCATATATCCAAGAAGAAAAACAAAGAACGAATATATTAATCCGATTATAAGTCCATAAAATAACCAAATTTTTTTATTTGGTTTCTTTAAACCAATTTGATTCCTTCCCTCTTTTGATAAAAATAAGAAAGGTAAAAACCACATTAATAAAAAGTTCAGTAGAATTAACATTCTAGCTTCACTTGGACCAAATAGACCATAACTACGTATTGTTCCCAATAAAATAAATATGATAATGCATAAGATTAAAGAATTTTTGAAAAGATTCTTAGAATAGGAGTTTAGTATGGGATCTGCGACAATTGATGATGATTTAGTTCTTTTGATATTATTATCTATCATTTTTTATTTTACCTACTTTTTTTCATAATTTAATAATCCCTTTTTAATTTTTAAATAAAATTTAAGCCAAAATTTATCACTAAAAATCTTCTAAAAGTTTATCCTGAAGGCTGATGAAAATAATTTGAGTTCTGATATCTAAATATAAAGAAGCAATTTGTGAATAACCATCACCATCAGAATCAAAAAAATGGTGTTTAGTTCGGTTCGCTTCTCCAATTAATTGCCCTTTTTACGAGTGACCGTAATCAATTAGACCATGTGAATCTGCGAAATCTCATCGTTTTTGATGAAGTCCATGATATTTTTGAAAGACCGATAGACGGAGATGTAAAATCGGATGAGCATAATTAATTTAGATCTTTTCTTCTCTTCTCTTCAATTACACTGCTTGTAATTTCTTCCAACTTCCAATACCCTTTTTCTTCACCAACTCTCTGATAATATCCAAACCATCTATTTTTTTTGAAATTATTATCAAATGATTTAATCTCAAGAAGTTTTGAGGTTAATATACTATCATTATTGTTTTTTGAAATTCGAATCATTTTCTCTAATGTTTTTTGAGGGAATTTCAAATATGTAAATTCATTATTTTTCATTTTTAAATCATTAAATTAATTTCTTTTTGAAATATTTAGTATTTTAGTAAACTATTGGTATTCTTTAATCCTTTCATAGAATAAATTTTTTTTAGTTTTTTTCTTACAATATTTTCTGCAATGAAATTTTCACATTTTACTTCATTTTTATAAAATAAATCCGCCTTCAATAATATCAATAATTTAATAATTTCCTTAGTGTATCTATGATTTAAGGATGACAATTCAAAATATTGATTGTATAAATATAAATCAAGCGTATCATTAACTCTGAATTCTCTTATGTTTCTATATAATTTTAAAAATTTTTTTATATTCCCTTGGTTTTTTTGAAATTGAATTTTAGAATTAATAGGAAGCTCCTCGTAGCATTTATATAGATTAGAAAAACTACTTTTTACGGAGGAACTTGTTTTAAATTTAATAATGGGTCCTGGAAAATATTTCAATTCAACTAAATCTGTAAATATTCGAGAGGATAATGTTTTTTCCATTTTTAAAATTAGTTCTTTAATTTCTTCATCATTCAATTTTATATGATATTCACAATTTTTTTCTTCAATATTTTCAAAGTATGATTTCAAACTTTGATAGAACATAGCTTCTTTCCTTAAATTTTTAGGAGAATATATATAATTTGAATAAATATTATTCTTTAATTTCCAAAAATGGTCAAAATAGCCCAAATCTTTTTTTAAAATAATGATTTCATTATCTGAATTTATATGAAAAAGTGATATTAGTTTTTGAGGTGGGATATAATCAATATTTAAACAAAATGCACAGCGAGATATCGCATCTAGAGTATCTAAATTAATAGAATTTGAAAATAACGTATTTAATAATCTATTTTTGGACATTCCATTAATTATATTAACAATCTCTTCAGGATCAATCTCATTTGCTTTCAAAATTTTAAAAATATTATCCATGCCAATGATTTTTCCAGTGATTATATTTTCTGTAAATATATGATGATCTATGTTATATCTCTTTAAAATCACATCTTCACTGAGATGAGAAAATGGAAAATGGCCTATATCGTGTAAAAGGCATGCAATTTGCAGATATGTTTTACTTTGTTCATCAAGCGTAAGAATTTTTGAAAGTGAAACTCCTAAATTATAAACTCCAATTGAATGATCATACCTAGAAAAATCTTTCCTTAAATCAAACACATCTCCTAAAAAACCTAAAAATGAAATATTCTTTAATCTTTGAAATTCTGGCTGATTTATTAAATCGATAATTATTTTTGAAGATCCTTCTGGAGAATGCCCCAAATTCAATGAAAAGTCATTATCTTTATCAGTTTTTATCAGTTTTCATCATCTTTATCATTTTTAAAGGAATATGTCAAAAATATGATCTCTAATGGATTCATGTTCAAATATTTGTTTAATATTTTTATGAATATTTCTTCCATATTCACGAAGAGAGCAATAAAGGGGGTTATTTTCTCTAGAATCGAAATCTACTTCATCCAGTTCATTTCTAATATTTTCTTTATTAATTTCATTCATGAAGATATTATAATAGTTAAAAATATTGTTTAAAATTTCGTTTTCGATTGGAAATTGTGTAAAAAAATAATTTAACCGAGCAAACGAAGGAAGGCACATTTGAAACATTAATTCTCCTATATTCTTAATAGTTTTACCCTTATTTACAATTAGGATTAAAATTGAACTAAGAATTTCTATTTTTCTAAAAATTCTTAGCTTTAAGACCCTTATTGTGAATGATTTATCTTGTTCTGTTTTTTTATATCTATAATCGATGCAAAGAGTTCTCCAATAACGCATTATCTCATTTATTAAAAATTGTGGAAATTTGTTATTATCCCTTATACATTCTTCAAGATAATGATTAAATAATGAATTTAAAACTTCATTATAAAATTTCTCATTATGTATTGGAATAGATTCTAATATTAATAAAATTCTTGAAGTCAAATTATCATTAGAATCATCTGAACCTCCAATATTATGAGTTAATTCATTAAGATCTAGACAAGAAAAGCATGATACTTTATCAAACCTCTTATTAATCTTAAAGTAATCAATAATTATGTTTTTAATCTGCACCTTATTTTCTAAATCTTCTTTGAAAACAATAAGAAAATCAACATCAGATAATTTACTTGCTTCCAAACGGCCGTAGGAACCTATTAGGATTACACAAAAAACTTCTTTTCGATCTTTTAACTTTTCATTGATTTCTTTTTGAAATTCTTTAATTCTATTAACTGAATATTCAAAATTTCTTCTAATTGATTCTTCAATTGGAAATTTATTTAAAAAATCTTCTAAAGGTTTAATTTTTTGCTTTTCAAGATTATAAGAATAATGATTTAAATTTTCCAATATTCGCACCATTTATTTTAATTTACTTATTCATTTCAATTTTAATTCAATTTTTATTAATGATTTAATAATGAATCTATTGTTCTGATAAACCTCAATTAATTGTAAAAATATTAAATCTAAGTTAATGCATTTATCTTATGATTTCAATATTTTTTCATAATTAAAAATAAATAGTATCTGAAGGTTTAATAGATAATTAGTAAATGGTGTAAAAACAAGGAATTCATAAATTTTTAGTTGTTTTTGGAAATTGCAGGAATTTGCATAAGAATTTAATATTTTTGGTCAATCGTTTGGTGGTTTCTTAGCACAGGTTATACTTCATTTATATCCAGATAAAGTAAAAAAGATTATACTTTCTCATACTTCAACTACATCTCCTCCTGTTGATAAAGAGATTAGATTAAAAAGCTTAAAAAAAGAACGTAAGACGGGTATGATACTACCGATGATTCCAATGTCGTTGATACGGATTATTTCGAAAAAAAAAGAATTAAAACATCTTTCGGTGTGATCATAAAGCCCGGTTTTTTAGGAAAACCGGAAAACCAGGTAGATATTACTGAATTTAGTATTTTTTATTTTCTTTTTCTTCTTTTTCCCTTCTTTACCATATATATTAATAAACCTGATAATAATGGATACAAAATAAAGACAAAAAGCCATGGATTAACGGATTCAGATGGATAAAATATACAAAAGTTAGAATAAGCGACAAAAATAAGAATAAAAACAATATACAAAACCATTGGTAATAATATTATTAATATATTGTTTGGTGGGTATCTACGGGTCATTTCATTTTATAGGTTAAAAATAATATTTAAATATCGACTCTGTAAGGAATTAATAAAAAGGTAGATAAAATTGTACGAAAATAAATTTTTCGCGTCCCTTTTTTTTATTTACACTAGAATTTTTAAAATATTCTAGTACAAATTTTTTTATTTTGTGGGAAAAAAACTAAATTTTCCTTTTCCCGAACTAAATTTTTAACGATTCCACACGTTTCTTACGTAATTCTTTGGTGCTTCTATCAGAATTATGTTTATTTTAACGTAGCACATCAGAAAAGATTTTTCTAATTTTTAAGTAATTGGAAAAATTCCAAGAAAAACAATCAGCGGAGTGATGAAATTCGTTTTTCTATACTTCAGTTAGTAAAAATCTTCTTAAAAGTGTGTTAGAAACTAATAAGTGCTGATAAAGACTATTAATAATTAAACATAATTGCGTTAGAATCTAAAAAAACGAAAGTTAGAAACTAAAAATATTTATACTAATTTGTAGAATTTTTATATTGGGATTAATTATGAGAAAAATTAGGATTTTGTTAGCTTCACCTGAAGAATTAAAAAAAGAACGAGAGATTGTATCTGAAGAAGTTGATAGTTTAAATAGAACATTAGGAAAACAACTTGAATTACAAATAGAATTAATTAAATCGGAAACTCATTCACGACCAGGAATAGGTGATTATCCACAACAAGTTATTAATAAGCAATTCGGTTCTTATGATATTTTTATTGGATTATTGTGGAAAAGAATTGGAACACAAACTCCAAAGGCAATTTCAGGAACTATTGAAGAATATCAATTAGCTTTAGACTCATTTAATAATAAAGGATACCCGAAAATTATGTTTTATTTCAAAAAGACTAAATTTTATCCCGCTTCAATAGAAGATTGTAATCAATTTATAGAAATTTTAAGATTTAGAAACAATATTCCTAAACTATATTATTGGTCATTTACAGATAAAAAAGAATTTCGAACAAGGATCCATGAACATCTTTTTCATGAAATAAGTGAAATCAATGAACTTCCCTTGAATAAGAGTGATGTTATTCAAATAGAAGCACATCAACTACTTCAATATGATGGAGCACTATTATTTAGAGAAGAATATGAATTTTTAAAGGAAATGGAAGGATATATTAGAGAAATAATTCCATTTTATGAAGAAACTGAAGAAGGAGGTCCTCCAGATTCATATTTTATGTTGGAAAAAAACCATATTATTAGTTTAAATATTGAAAAAATGGACCTTAAATTTCTTCCAGATTCTATTGCAAATTTAACTTTCTTGAGATTTCTTTGGTTAGGTTATAATAGTTTGAAAACTCTTCCAGAAACTATTGGAAAAATAAAATCGTTACATTATATAGTGATAAATAATAATCAAATAGAGTATCTTCCAGAATCTATTGGACAATTATCTTCATTGGAAGAACTTGATTTAGAGAGTAATAAATTAACTGAACTTCCAGAAACTATTGGACAATTATCTTCTCTACGTAGTCTTTCATTAATTTCAAATAGGTCATTAAATTATTCAGAAAATGCTAAAAAAACAATAAGACAATTAGAAAATTCTGGATGTCAAATAAAATTTTAATAGATTTCAAGAAATAAAATTCATGAAATTTACTTCTTTTTTTCTCGCTCCGCTAATCTTCTATATAATGATTTAGGGCTTAAACCTAATAGTTTCGCACAAGATACTTTAGAAATTCCCATTTCTCTATATTCATCATAATTTTTCCAGAATTGTTCAGGTGTTTTATATTTTCCAAAAGTTTTTTCCCTACCCCAACGACCATTTTTATCAATGTATCGCTTAATTCCGATTTTCAGCCTTTCTTTAATTTTCAGCCTTTCTTTAATTTTCTGTCTTTCTTGAGCAGAAACCCAAGATTTTATAATGGTCATTAATTGCTTTGAATCATCGGAAAAATCCTTAATTTCTTTTGTTCTTGCGATATACATAGACTTTTTTAACTTTTTCATCATAAACATGAAATTTACTCCCATTTCAAAGTCTCGTGTTAATCTGTCCAAATCATAAATAATTATACCCTGAACTTCATCAAGTCGAGAAATCATTTTTTGAAATTCGGGTTTTTCATTATCAGCCCCAGATAATCCCAAATCTTCAAATTCTGCAATTATATCTAAATTTTTTCCTTCAATAAATTCAAATATTGCTTTTTTTTGATTTTCTTGGGTGTTTTTTTCTTTTTGCTTATCTGTCGATACCCTGTAATATGCAAATATTTTTTTCATTTTTTACACCAATTATTTTTTTTGTGTCAAATACTCGAATGATTTCCATAAAATTATGAGCAAATCACTTATCACTCAATCATCGAATTTTTTGGCTGCATGAATCCACTCATATATAATGAACTATTATCCCATAGGTCATTATTTTTAATGATGATCAAGTACATGACCAAAAGAATTTCCCACATAATTTTAATTTAAAAATTTTTTTCTTGTCCTTTTTATTAATTTAATAGCCTCTAAGTTTTTTAATTTCTTTTCTCTCAAATTAAATCAATACTAAAATTTCAAAATTGGGGATCTTATTTTGAAATTGATGGAGCATTAAAAATGTCGGATTTATTAATTGGGATTGCTGGTGTAATTATTGGATTACCTTTGATTTGGGATTTCATAAAGAACAAAATAGAAGAATCTCAAAAAAAGAAATATAACAAACAACTTTTTGTTGATATAATTCATTTAATTGAAATAAATACAAATTATCCAATTGTTCAATTATCTTTCCTATCAATTGGAAGATTGAATCTTTTTAGAAAATTAGGGATTACTTGTTATGAAAACACTAATAGGAATTTCTTTGCTTTATGGGATGAATGGGGCTTTGAAATTGCATATAATCATCGTTTAGATATAATTAGATTTCCGAACAAAATTAGAAAAGAACCTGATTTTCCAAAAGATGGCACAAAAGCAAAAAAATATTTAAGAGAAAAAATGGTTTTTTCTTTGAAATCATTAGCATTAAGAAAGAAATTTCTAAAAATATAAGATTTTGAGCAAAAATAAATCATTCTATCTATTTTTATATTTCTAATATTTTAGGAAATATTGGATTCCCCCTCCTCCGCCTCCATAGGTCCCTCGAAGAGCACATCCTCGAACTTTGGATTTTGGAATAGGGAATCGCTAAGGTGTGATCGTAAACCCGATTTTTATATGTAGGAAAACCGGGAAACCTTAAAGGAGGCTAATCCAACGAAAAAAAGTAACCCATCAAAACGATGGAAGTAAAATACTTAAAAATATTTCACTCTATTTATAAAAAAATCAATTTTAATATTTAAAACAACCCGGGCTAAGCCATAATCCGAACCCCCATTAATCCGTTAAGCGGGCGGGCTATTTTTGAAGGTGTTAAGACTTTATCTCATAGTAATTTTGTGATCTATTTGATAGTCACAAACGTCAACCCTTTGGATCGCCGGTACCCAAAGCCTTTTTACTCATGTATAGCCTTATATTTTTAGGTTGTTTTCTACTTCTAAAAAAAAAAAATGTTTAGGAGGCGAAAGGTTATTTCAGTTAATGAATCTTAACCAAGACGAAATTAAATTACTAATTAAAATTTACATTTGCAAGGATGTCAGGGATTCTGGATGCGCTGAAAGTGATTTGGATGCTGATGAACGTAAAATTCTTAACACCCTCGAATCTTATGATATGATTAAAGAATTTTTCTGGAAATCTATTGGAAATTTTAGGTTATATACAACCACTGCAGATGGGAGTAAAATTGCTCAAAAGGAAATAATCCAGATCTTAAATAGGAGTGAAATTGGACTAAATCTAAGTGAAATTCCAGTAATTTTTCTAAAACTACTATTTTTTCACACCAACATTTACAATCACAGCGTGGACCTCAGTCTGAATCAATTTTATTGGGATAATGGTCTTTTAGAATTCCTAAGGGAAAAAGGATGGGAACATTGGAATACCGTATTGAGCATCTTTAGTACAATTGGAATGCTCAAAACACCCCATACGTATGTATCAACAAATCGCGGAGAACTTAGAGATAAGATGAATATATTACCGAAAGGAGAAATACTTCAATATATTGACACAAAACTTGGGATTTCTGAGGGATTATCGGATGAAATTCTAAAAACTCTAAATGAAGAGAGACAAATCATGCTAAAAAAACGTGAAAATCTATTTTTCGATACTCTAATTGAAGATTTTTCTCCAAAACGGGCAAAATTTCGAAATTTGGAATCGGAAACCCACTCTGCAATTTCTTCTGTTAAGAATACAACAGTGTTTATGAGTTACTCCACAAAGGATTCTGAAAAATACCAAATTCGAAAGATAGCTGAAAGGTTAAAAAGATTTCCTGATATATATGATGCGATATTCTGGGAAGGGGATGCTAATAGTAACATAATTGAATTTATGGATAAAAATCTGGGAAAATGTGACATTTTACTTCTGTTTTGTTCTCCTGATGCTTTATTATCAGATCCCGTGAAGGATGAATGGACTGCTGCCGAAAGTTTGAAGAAACAAATTATTCCGATCTGCACAAAACCAGAACATATCCCACCGTTAC
>JAUWMK010000316.1 GCA_030613185.1 Promethearchaeum sp. | reverse complement strand
GGGCAAAAAAAATAACAAGGCTCGATAATCGGTTCGCTTCATTCTCTTTTCCCATCCTTTTTTAACTTTTTTAGATGAAACTAGAGTTTTCTTTGTTTTCTCATTGGCGTGGCATTTCTTTGTCACGACGGAGAAATAAATAAAAAAAAAAAAGTGAATAAAATGAAAAGGTTGTGATTAAAATGAATAGTATTGTAAAGATTCTATTTTACTCCGTAAATTCTGGATATGTTGTGAATCCCCTAACTTAAAAGTTCGCATCAAATTCAATGCATCTCTATATAAATCGCCAGAAAGCAAACGATCGTCCATTTTTTCACAATATTGGGCCATCCGAATCAACCCATTGATTAAACTTTTCGGTTCGTTGAAGGTTTTAATGAATTCAATATATTCCTTGAAAGTCTCCAGAGTTTTTCGATATTGATCCGATGTTTTTTCAAAATATGCAACTTTTTGCTGTAAAGACTGCAATTTATTGATCCTTGCCAAATATTGAATTTGAAAAGTGGACATTATTTATTATTCAGATATTATCGTAATGAAATTTGATATTATCAAAACTATATGTGGATATTATGAAAATCGAAAACTTATTTTTCATTTGATTATTTTTATTTAATAGCACTTGTTATTGTTTCCATGCCAAGGTAACCAAGTGGCTAAGGTGCTCGCCTGCAGAGCGGGTTATCGTGGGTTCAAGTCCCTCCCTTGGCTTTTTATTCTTTTTTATAAGATTTATTGATTATTCTAAAAATTCAGTGGCGTATTTATTTTTAAATTATCTTATTTTTAACGATATTAGATTAAAATGGGAAGAACTATACCTTCATTTCGAATTGCACTTGATCAGGAGATAAATTCATGGACAAACTACAGACGTGGGTTAAGAATTGAAGATCGGGAGTATTTTGACAATGTCATGCGCTATGCTAGAATTCATTCAGATGCAGGATCACTTGCTGCACGTATGTTATTGTCTGAAAATGTATTTCTCTCTGCTTTGATTGAGCAAGATAAAAGGATTGTTGAATTAAAAACAGAAATTGAGCGGCTAAAAAAGAATCAAAAGAAACTAAATCTCAAGAATAATTAGTAATTCGAGAGTTCAAAAATTTCATTTTCACTTGTTGAAATCGCAAATTTTATTTTTTCAATTGTTTTTTTGAAGTTATTGCCATGATTAAAATATTCAACGATTTAAAAAATGAACTGAAAGAGTTTAAGCCGATTAAACAGGGTTCTGTTTCTATGTATGTTTGTGGAGTTACAGTTTATGATGCACCACATTTAGGTCATGCTCGTTCAGCAGTTGCATTCGATTTGATTCGCAAATATTTTGAGTACAAAGGATATCGCGTTAAATATGTAATGAATTATACCGATATAGATGATAAAATGATAAATCGGGCTAATGATCGCGGCATTACTATATACGAATTAGCACAAGAGAGCATTGTACAGTATGAAGAGATGCAAAGAGCACTATTTATTAAATCTCCAACAGTGAAACCGCGTGCAACCGATGAAATTCCTGATATGATCAAATATATTAAGAAGTTGGATAAAAAAGGATTTACTTATGAATCTCAAGGTAGCGTTTATTTCGATACGGGCAAAATGGAAAATTATAAAAGTTTATTCCAGAAAAAAGAAATTTCCGAACAAGATACAGAAGATGAACAATTTACTCAATCCGAATTTGCGAAAGATAAGAAAAATATAGAAGATTTTGTTCTATGGAAAAAAGAGAAACCAGGTGAACCTTCATGGGATTCCCCTTGGGGAAAAGGACGTCCAGGTTGGCATATTGAATGTAGTGTTATGGCGATGAAGTATCTTGGAGAGACTATAGATATTCATGGAGGAGGAAAAGATCTAAAACGTCCGCATCATCAAAATGAAATTGCACAGTCGGAAAGCGTGACTGGTAAAACTTTTGTGAACTATTGGATGCATAACGGATTTCTGAATATAGATGATACCAAAATGTCAAAATCCTTGGGAAATTTCATCTCTTTAATGGATATGTTAAAAAAACACTCAGGTGTGTTTTTACGGTATTATTTAATAAATTCTTATTATCAGCGACCCATCAATTTTAGTATGGATAAAATGGATCAAACTCTTCAAAGTTTAAAGAAGATCCAAAGATTCTATAAGAATTTAAATGAATATTCTGCTTCTAATGTCAAAGGTAAATCTATAAAGGGTATTTCAGAACATAAAAAACAAATTAAAGATTTTAAAGAGCAATTCATAGATGCAATGGATACTGATTTTAATAGTCCAAAAGCAATGGGGTATTTATTTTCCATAATAAATTACTTTAATAAGAGCATTTTCACTAAAGAAAATCAAATTTCAGTAGAAATAAAAGAGGATCTAATTGAATTCTTAGATGGTATTGATAACTTTTTAGGATTTATTAATCCCCAAGTTAAAGAAGAACAAGAAGAATCCGGATCTATTTGGAAAGACCGCTTTGAAGAATTGACCAATACAATTTTGGACTTTCGAAAAGAAGTTAAGAATGCTAAGAACTTTGAACTTGCGGATCAGATCCGAGATCTTTTAATTAAAGCTGGTATCAAAATATCTGACCAGGGAAATGATTATTCCTGGGAAATTGCATAATTTTTTTTTTTGAGTCAATAAAACTTCAAATGAGTAAAAATGAGTAAAAATGAGTAAAAATGGATAAAGAGAAAAAAAAAACTTCCCTTGATAAATTAGTAATTTTTATGAAATTCCTTATCAGGAGTCGGATGATTAAGGTAATTTTTATAATAGTTTTTATGAATATTTTGCTTGGGGCATTATATTCATATTTTGATGGAGTAGACTTTTATTTAGGGTTGTATTGGGCGACAGATACTTTAACAAATACGGGAACAGGTTTAGTTCCTCCAAAAACCCCTTTTTTGTGGTATACTACAACCGTTCTGATGTGGATTGGTTTGGGGATAACTTTGATGGTTGTAGAGTATGTTTATGTAAAAATGTGGAAAATAAATGTGGGGAAAAAAATGGTTAATTTTGAAAATCATATTGTTTTGATAGGATGGAGCCAAAAAATGCGTCATTTTCTTGAAAATTTGCCTGGTGGATTAGGTGTCCATCATAATTATGTTCTTGTTGCAAATATGCAAGATAGGCCTTTGGATTTACCCGATATTGTTGAATTTATTCGAGGAGATCCTGAACATGAAAATATTCTGATCAATGCAGGCATTAAAAAAGCGGAACAAGCCTTGATTGTTCTGGAAGATGACTCTGCTGCTGTGTTAATTGCAATGAATATCCAAAGTCTCAGTGAGGATATTAAAATATGCGTTAACCTACGTCATAGGGAAAATATAAAACATTTACAAAGAATCAGTGTTGAAGAAATAGTTTGTGATGAAGTGCTTACAGGAGACGCTTTGATTAAGTCTTTTTATGCTTTGAAAAAATAAATAAAAATAAAAATATTTTATATAATCATTCGTGATTAAGGGATTTAACAATTTTTTGATGATTTATTATCAGTATTATTGCTAAAATTATTAATTCCACAGAGAGAAATACAAAATCATAGATAATATTGATATCTGTTAAAAATCCTGCAATAAGGGGAATAATACCGAAACTAATTCCCATAAACATCTCGTTAATCATTGTGTACTTACGTGACCCTGAGGATTTACTGTGATCTAAAACTATTCGTTGAGTTACTCCTTGAACTAACCCAATTAATAAACCTGCAATGATATTGATGATGGAAATCACTAAAATTGATAGACCAAAAAGGAAACTTAAAGTGAACCCAATTAAAATGAAAACTCCAATAAAGAATCCAATACGCTGTTTTTTGAATTTTTGAATGATTGAAAGCCCTACTATTTGAAAAACCTGCTGGAATAAAACAACAATATACACCCAATAGGAATCCAAGCCATTAAATTTAAAGAAATATGGAAGGGTGAATTTAAAAATTGATTTTATGGAAGCATATAGTAATATCCCTGCCCAAGCTATTATAATTGGGATGTTTTTCATGGATTCCTTATCAAATGGGGAATCCACCGAATCAGAAATTGAAACTTTGGTTTCCGATGAAATAGTGTACGAAGAAATTTTAGTACGTAATTTCAAATCTTGTAAAACTACAGCTTGATTTTCCAAGACCTCAAATTCTTCTGACGATTCAAGGAGAAATGCACTTGGAATTAGTAAACTAGCGAATATTGCTGAAACTATTAACGCAATGAGATCCTGTCCCAAAAGAAGTACAATAAAATATCCTGAAAGATACCCTCCAATTAACCCGAAATTCCATGAAAAATTAAAATATCTAAGAAAGTTTATTTTTTTTTCCCTTTTACAGTTTTTTTCCCAGGATGAAATCAGATTAAAAGCGTTGGGCCAAAAGAATCCATTAACAAATCCATCTATTGCACGCATAAAAATTAGAACTACAGGATCGATATAAATAATCGAAATTATTATCGTTATAACACTGATCGTTTGAGAAAGAATTAGTGTTTTTTTAATTCCCAATTTTTCAGTTATTTTTCTTCCAAAAAACGGTCCCATAATATAAGCAATAGCCCCAACTGATGAAATTGTACCTACAAGGTTTGAAGAAAATTCATACTCGAAAATAAGAATGTTGGGAAGAGCAAGAGAGTAAATTGAATAGAAGAATGTTCTGAGAAAACTCATTGCAAAAAGGGGGAAAAATCGATATGAACGGAATTCTGAATTATTTTGCTTCTTTGATATTCGGTTCTTATTCGTTGAAGATATTTGCATAGTGGAGATCACATTTTTCATATAGTTTTGTTTGAGTGTTAAAGCCTTGTATTTTATTAAAAGGAGAGTAAAATGATTTCAAAAAAAAAAAAATCTCTAATCTAAATTGAATTATTTTTAATTTTACTCGTTTCCAGAATCTTTTAGTGTCTGTTCTACATCTTTAATCCTTTCTATTGCTTCTGGATAGTTAGGTTTAATATCAACAGCCCGTTCATAACAAGTTAATGCTTCTGGAATTCGATTTCTAATTAAATTAATCTCACCTAATTCAAACCAAGATTTTGCAGATTCCGGATTAACACTTAAAGCTTTAACAAATTTATCAATAGCTTTTTGGTATTTTTTTTTATTTTTTAATTCTTTTCCTTTTAAGATATATTCATCTGATAATGTTTGAGAGTGATTCGAATCAGGCACATTACTACCTTCTTTTGATGGTTTTGAACTTGGTTTAATAATTTTGGATTTAATTTTTACAAGAATATCTTTGAGGGGCATAACCGTGATACCAAAAAATATAACAACTACACCAAATAGAACTGAGTCGTTTGGAAACGCGAAAAATGATAAGAACATTCCTATGACTATAATACAACTACTTGCTATCCATAATATCTTTTTTGAATAACGTGATTTAATCTTATTAAAGAGAAACCACACTATAGTTAATCCAATAAATAAAAATAAGGTCATTTCATCGAAAGATTGTTCATCGGCTTGTAGAATGAAAAGGAACATTATTTAGAATAATCTTCCAGATTTTTTTAATTTTGTTTTTTATATC
>JAUWMK010000053.1 GCA_030613185.1 Promethearchaeum sp. | reverse complement strand
GTAAAAAGACTCTTCCCATTAAATTTCGGGTTGAATTTCCCGAAAATGAAATACCCGATAATTATATAGAGTGGAAAAAATCTTTAAATCATATAATTAAACTTAAACTAAATTTTACTGATATTGATATTAAAATGAATGAGTTAAGGGGCTTTTATTCAGGTAAAAAACAAAAAATGACATATATGGATTTCATTCAAAAATCCACCTATGATGAAGACAATATATCAGAAAAAATAAAGAATTTATTAATAGATGCTCGAAATTCCTTAAAAGAAGTAAGTGAAAAATTAGAGAAATATCCAAAAAAAGAAATGAAATTGTTAAATTTAGAAATCGAACGAATGATAATAGAAAAAGGATTAGATGAAGACGAAGAATAATACTAGGTGAAAAAGATTGGGTGAAAATTGTCCAGCATGCGGAGAAGCAGAACTAATTGAGTTGGTTCCTGGGGTAAAAAACTGCCCTGCTTGTCGAAAAGTATTTCGTACTAAAGTTGAAAAGAAAAAAATTCAAAAAAAAGAAGGCGAAATTCTTGATGGGGAGTATTTTATGAAGAATACTACTCTGAATCCAAAATATGAAATTGCAGATAAAGGTATAACGATATTTAGAGAAGAAAATAAGTTATGGTTTGCAGTTCTGCTGTGTCATAACCCAGATTTTCCTGGTATAAAATATGTTCGATTATCTTGGTGGAAAAAAAGTGTGAATATCCATGGTGGAATGTTTAAAATTGAAAATATGGATGAATTGGATAATGCGTTAATCGCTTTGAGTCGCTTTGAAGAAGATTTTGATGATTATTTCGAACTTAAAAATAATAAGAAGATTTCATATGAGCCTATCCCAGAAAGGAAGGATGTTGATGATGGATCATATGTTTTTACATTAACAAAAAGAAAATGTCCAAAATGCGCTTGGAAGATGAAAAAGAGTAAAAATCATCGTTATTATGAATGTGAAAAATGTGGAGAAATTATAGTTTTAGATGATGGGCATCCAATTTATGATGTTCCACTAAATTTTCTACCACTTTCGTATTCAACTAATTACCCAATAAACTTCTATTTACCCAATTATGGAATAACAATTAGAAATACAATGGGTGATTGGAAAGCAATTGTAACTATTCATTCAAAAGAAAATCCTGATAAAAGATGGTTGCGGTTTTATTGGTGGAGAAGAAATTTCCAGCATTATATGACAAGTAAATACTCACTTGGTTCAAACCAAGGGTTAAAATGGGAAACAAAAAAAGGAGTAATGTCCCCAAATATACACGATAAGAAGTTAATTGCCCCATTAATTAAAGGTTTGAAAGAAATAAAAGAAATTTGGATAAAAAGTAAAGAGGGATAGAGAGCAATAAATAGGGATAGAAATGGAAAGCAACTTAGAAACCGATTTATGGTCAGAATTAATCGAGAAATTTGGAAATTCTTTAAACAAATCATTAGAAGTAATAAAGAAGAGAGATATAGAAAATATTCCTGGAGCAAAAGATCAATTAATTAGGCGCTTTGAAGAATTACACAGATATCTTCCCAGAAATAATGGAGATATTCTTACAAGAAGTATAGATGAATCGATTTCTAATGCATTTTTTCCTCAAACCAACAAATTAGATGTTGCATTTGATAAAATATTAAAAACTCTCGAACAACAACATGAAAATGCTTTTATTATTAATGAATTAATCAATGGTTTCGTTGCAAGTCAAAGTAAGTCGTTTGGTTCCTTTAAAGAAGGGCCGATTATCGATCGTATTATTGAAGCTTTCAAAAAATCAAGGAATTTTCGTATATCTGATTATTCATTTTATGCAATGTTTGGAAATCCAAATAAACCTAGAAAAAACCTTCAAGATAATTTGAAATCAATCACAGATTTTCTTGGTTTAGTAAAAGAAGAGAAGATTTTTTCACATGATCTTGCAAGAAGTGAGGAAAAAATAGTTATTTTTTATACTTTCCCGCCTGAAATCTTAGAATTGTTAGAAGGAACCTATATTATTCACACTGAAAAAGGGGAGACAATCATAAATGATGATTTTGATAAGAACGTCTTTACAAGCTTATTCTTGGCAAAATATGCGGTTGGGAGAAAAAATTTAGACACTTATAAAATAAATGGAATATGTGCAATTTTTGCTCTTATTCTCATATTAAGCTTTATGCCCAAGGTTAAACTAGCTGAAAACAACCCAATATTGCGTGATGAAAATTTTGATTCTCAAACAATGAGCGTAATTCCAAAATCTTGGATGATGAAAGATGTATTAGTAGAATTACTCCCTAGTACCATAGAAATAGTTGCTTATCGATTGGGTGCATCTTTATGGTATAATAAAATAATTAAATCAGATGCTCAAAAACGATTGCATCTTCAGACTCGATTTTTAATCAAGGATGTAAATAAATGGGTATTAGGCAACTTGTGCAGGGTTGAAATCCCTATATTTGTTGAAATAAGTAATATTTTCCAAGAAATTACAGTAGATGGATCAGATACCGATTTTGATAATTAGAATAATATTAAGGTGAAAATATAGCATGGCAAGAGAACGATGGGAAGAAATTGTAGCGTATTATAAAACATATATTTCAATACTTCAACCTTTATTGAAAGAAACCAAACGACTCTTCTTAGATTTGACTTCAGAGGAATTACTTGATTTTTCAGCTTTACAGGAAAAATTGGAGAAAGAAACAAAAAGAAAAGTCAATACAGTAAAAGCTATAGCAGAATTTAATGCTTTTTTCAGAAAAGAGATTTTTAAACATATACTCAACTATATTGATGAAATAAAGGATGATTTCGATGTTGTTGATATAAAAGATAATATAATTGATTTCCTAGATGAATCAATTCATGCATTTGATGGGTTATTAAATTTAATTGAAGAAGATTTCTCAAAACAAGAAGGATCTCCATTGAATTATCTTTTTGATTTGATAAATGAAATATTACTTCCAAATGGAGATAATGTAGCAAGTATTTATGATCAATTACTAGAAAAATCAGTAGATTGGTATGAAGCTCAAAGGCATATTCTAAGCACAACTACATTTTATAAGGAGAAAATCGGTGAAATGACAATTCCTGGATTAAGTCCAAAGACATACCAAATAATAAATGGAATTACCTCACTATTTAATCTTGATCCGAATTATTTAGATATGGATGAAAATCCAAATTATGTTGTACCTGCAATAATGATTTCTGATGTTTTTGAACCTTATATTGATAACATTGCAAACGCAGAAGAAGAATCAATAAAGAGAATCTGTAATCGATTAGAATTACGAATCGCTGATGGAATCTTTATTACACCAACAGAAGAATTATTAGATTTAGCAAAAGAGCACAATTTTTTCAGCACACAAACTGATTCTGATGGAAAAATTCGTTGGATTCCTCAATTCAGTAATGAAACATTTATATTATTATACTTAGCAAAAGTTTCCATGCGAAGAGGTTTTCTTTCAAAGGAACTAATTAATTGGATATCGATGAATTTTTCGTTTATTATATATAACACAATTTTACATGCTTATCTTTCTGATGATAATATTTTTTATAAGCTATTCTTGGATCTTAAAACTGAAGAAAAGATCATCCCGTATTTGATGAAAATTTTGTGTTTTGAGAATTATCTTAGATTAGATAGAACAAAAATACGCGATTCACCTGTTTACAGAAAAGAACTTTTTAATTTTCTAGGATCGAAAATTGAAATAATTGACAAAATAACATATTTACTTGTAGAAAAATATGAAAAATTAATGAAAACCAAACAATAAAAAAGTGAAAAATCATGACATTTACAATTGAAGAAATGCAACAGCGTTTCAGAAAATTTGGAACAATATATTCTGGTGATGATATTAGAGAAGATGTTGAAGATATTATCGGACTTGAAGATAAAAAAGAAATGATGGCCGATTTTTTTCTTTCTTTGAAGAAATATGAAGACATAGCTGCTAACCTAAAGGCAGCAAAAATCGCCCCAAATTTTACCATGTTACTTTATGGTCCTCCAGGAACAGGTAAAACAGCTTTAACAAGAGCAATGGCAAAGAAATATGAAATTCCAATGGGGCTTGTTGATGCTGATAGGTTAGTTTCTCCATTATTGGGCGATACAGTTAAAAATATTCGAGGAGTATTCGATTTAGCAGTAGAATTTGCTAAAGAAAATGGAGTATTTCTACTTTTCTTTGATGAAATTGATGCAATAACAGGGGAACGTGCAAATGCACACGAAGTAGGTGAAATCAAAAGGGCTGTAATTTCGTTCTTACAAATTATTGATAAAATCTCTTATGATGCTATTCCTTTAGCAATATTCGGAGCAACAAATCATGAGAAACAGCTAGATTCTGCAATCTGGAGAAGATTCACCTATCATTTGAAATTTAATTTTCCAAATTTTATTGTACGTAAAAATATCTTAGAATCATTTATTCTCCGAGTTGAAAATGCGACAATTGGAATAGATCCCCGCTTACTTGAATCAATTGAATCTGAGTACAAATTCTTATTTCAGAAATATTCAAAATTGAAAGAAAAACTAGGTAGAGAATTAACGGATGAGGAATATTATGGAATTTTTGAGGAATTAAAAAAGAAGGGTAAAGATGGGATTCTTTATCATACATTAGGATATACAGGTGCAGATTTAATGCGAGCAATGAGAGTTGCTTTATTCAAAGCATTACAAAAGAATATGCTGCTCTATGACGATTACTTGAGGTCTTTACAATTAGTTGGAGGCACAGAATCTCATGTATTACAAGCCCAACGACTAGCTAAAGAGAATTCAATAAAAAAAGATGAAAATAAACCTGCTACTAGTGATTTAAGTGATTTTGATATAGATATTTAGAAAAGACGAGGGGAATCATAATAATAGAGGGAAATTACGTTGATAACAAATTAATCGATCGAGATTCTATTCAATTTTTTTCAGAAATCATCGATTATATTAAAGAAAACCAGAGTAATTTAGTTGAACCTGCAGATATTAATATGGAATTACTTTCTGAACAGATTAAAAACAATTTATCCGAAATATCTTTAATATTTGAAAAAATTCAGAAATCCCTTACTGAAGATTATCAAAGCGAATTATTTTTAGATATACAGAATCTTTCAAAATACTCGATTGTAAAAGAAATAGGTATTAATCTTCTTAAAAATAAAATCCTTGAAAAACCCATAGAAAGTGAGAGTATAGTATTTGCATTACAAAAGAAATATTGGGATGCACTACTACAACGAATGATTAAGTCAACAAAATTTAACAATATAGTAAAAAAACTAAATAATTTCCATTACGAGATAATTAATGAGAAAATAAACGAAGAACTTAAGAAAATTCCAATAGAAATTGAACCAAGTGTAAGAGAAGATTATAAAAAAGCGTATTATAGCAATCCTTTATCTTTTAGTGAATATCTAAATATTGAACAGAAAAAACACAGAGAGAGGCAACTTTATTCTGATCAAACAGATTCCTTTGATTCATCAGAGAAATTAAGGAAAGAATTTGTTGATGCAATTGAGAAAAAAAAATTGGATAAAAAAAAGGAAGAACAGGAAAAACAATTTGATAATTATAAATCATATTTCAAAATGGACGAGCGTGAATTAAAACGTGCCAAAAGAAATGGTAAAATGAGAAGGAAATATAAAAAAAAAACGCGAAGGGATCGAAAATGAATAAATCTGATAATATTAAAATCAATTCACTTGAAATTCCTATCAATGAAAAACTGACATTTCTCCAAGGAAATTATGATATTAATTCAATTGAAGATTTACCATATTCTTGGATTGAATGGGAGAAATTTTTAGAAAATATATTTAGTGACTCAAATTTGATAATTGAATTTCTTTCAAATTTAAATTTCAAGATTACACAACAAAATTCAAAAAAAACTTCTCTATTATCAGATAATTGGAATGATTTGTATCTTATATTCAAAGAAAATAAAGATAATATCTCAGAATATGAAAAAATCAATCATCTTAAAATAAATTTGGGAAGTAAATCAAATTTGCTTCAAGAAATTGAACGTTTGGAATTAAAAGAAAAGAAAATTGACCTAATGGCTAATGAAAGCATGTTTCAAGGAAAAAAAGTTTTATTGCGTAAATTAGAAAAATTACTAGAAACACATACCACAGAATTCAACATTCAATCCGATGAATATCATGCAAATAAACAAAGGGTTGATGAATATCTTGAAATAAAAGCAAAATTTGATGAATATTTATCTCAATTAAAACATGAACAAAGAATATTATTTAAGGAAACAAACGATCTCACAAAACAAATGGATGATTTGGAACCATTATTAGAAACGTATAAGGATAAACTTGAAGTGATGGATCCGGAAAAAAATAATGAGGATTTTAAGAGAATTCAAAAAAAATACGATAATATTAATAGTTCATATAAGGTTTTAAAGAATGATAGAAACACAAAAATTAACAATAGTAAAGATATTAAACAAAAAATGCGAAATTTACGAGTTCAGGTCAAAAAAAATAATAATAATTTAAATAAGTTAAATTTGTCAAAATTCCAAGATATTGAGAAAAAATACAATGATTTAAAATCTGAACTCGAAAATATTAAGGCTCAAATTAAATCTGTCCAATTAGAAATTGATTCAATGTTGATTAAAAATGAAAATTCAATCCCCCATAGTGATCCAAATCAGGATACGAAATTTTATTCGAACCCCAACGAAATTAAAGAAATTTTGAAAAAAAAACGAAATGAAATTAACCAAATCGACTATATATTTGAAAAATCTTATGAAACAACCGATTTTGAAATAATTAATAAGAAATTTGATAAAAATAGGAAGAATCTTTTGGAGAAACTTAGTTTAAATTCAGGAAAACTTAAACTTTTATCAGAAAAAACGCAAAATTTTGAAGAATTTATTGAAAGAACAAAGAATATTCAATCATGGATGAATAAAATATTGGGCAATATAGATATGAAAGTCTCATTTTCACTAGCTTTTGACAAAGAAAACTTGAAGCTAACTAATAAAATTATTAAAAAAAACCAGCAAATAAACATTGACTCCGATTTGAAAAGAGTGGAGAAAGCTTTTTTTTATTTTAGTTTTATAATAAGTTGTTACTTAGGTGGAAACTACAAGTTTATTCCGATAAGGATAAATGAATTACCAAAATTTATGATTACCAAACAAAATTTCATTAAAAACATCAAAATGCTTGGGAATATTTGTGGTGAATTACCTAAAGATACAAGAATTATTTTTTTATTAGAAGAAAAAAATTACGAAATTCCTTTAAAAGTTATACATATTGATTAAAAAGGGTGAAAATCTTGGAAAATGAAATACTATTACAGCAAATAAGTCGGTTAATAATTCAAAATAAGAAAAAAATAGTTAATGAAAGAGATATAATAAATCTGTGTTCTGATGAAGAAGAATATAAAAGGATAATCCCTATTTTAGTTCAGAATTTCAAGCTTATTGGATTCTCCTTAATACGAACAACTTTTCAAGGTAAGAGATTTTTCATTTTAACTACGCCAGGAAAGGATGATGTTATTTCTCCAAGTATGTACGGGACATTAGGATTAATTATTGCATTATATAATGATGTTGGAAGAGAGATTGAATTAATTAAATTTAAAAAGATTTTCAAAGAATTATGGGATGAAATTGAAGAATTAATCACACACAATTATCTTCAAATAACTCAAGATAAAGGAACAGACAAAATATCAATAACACCAATTGGAAAAGCAGCTTTTAAGAATATCTTAAAGGATTTGAACCTTCCAAAAATTTTATCTTTCCAAGATCATGATGTTAAGAAAAAAACTACCAAAAAGAAAAATACTAAGAAGAAATAACGAAATTACAATTTATGAACGCCATCAGATGGAGTTACTTCATAAGTAATTGCGGTTAATCCGAAATTTTCTTGGTATGCCTTTAATTTTGATATGTATTCTGGGATTGACTTCTTTTCTATCAGAGTTAGTGTGCACCCGCCAAAACCTGCGCCGATCATCCTTGAACCGTAACAACCATTAATTTTCTGTGCTGTTTCAGCTAACCAATCCAATTCTGCACAACTTACTTCAAAATATAATTTTAGACTATCATGCGAATCATTCATTAATTGACCAAACTTTTTTAAATCTCCTTGTTTTAATGATTTTTCAGCTTCAATAACCCGATTGTTTTCAGTAATCACGTGAAAAGCCCTTTTCTTTTCTTCGGGGGTGAAAAATTCACGGGCTTTTTCATAGTCATCCAAATTATAGTCTCGTAAAGATTTTCCAGGTTTAACTTCATTTAACACCTTAACGGCTTCTTCACATTCATTGACACGTTGATTATATGCTGATCTGACTAGTTTATGATGTACATTTGAATTTGTAATGATAAATTCTGCAGATTTTAATTTCAAAGGAATATATCGATGATCTAATGATCTACAATCTAAGAACATTGCATTTCCAGCTTTACCGAATTTTGCTGTGAATTGATCCATAATACCACATCTCACGCCGACAACCTCTTGTTCTGCTTGTTGACAATATTTTATCAGATCTTTATCTTTAATCTTTAATTTATATAACTGTTGAACAGCATAAGCTACAGCAATTTCTAATGCAGCCGATGAAGATAATCCTGCACCTTCTGGAATTGAACCTGTGAAAGAAATCCTTACACCACCAAATTTATGCCCGTGCTTTTGTAAAACTTTAACAACTCCAATTGGATAATTTGCCCAATCATCGCTACCGCTACTTTTCATTAAATAAGCATATAAAGAAACAATTTTCTTTTCTTTATCTAACGAGTATACAGAAATTACTTCAGAATCTTGTATCCGTGATATTGCTAAATCAATTCCAAGAGAAATAGCAATAGGTAACACAAAACCATCATTGTAATCTGTGTGTTCTCCTATTATATTAACTCTACCTGGTGAGTGAACAATTAACTCCGGAGCCTCACCAAAAATCTCTTTATGCTTATCAATAAGTAAATTCTTAATTTTCATTTCCAACAACTAACTATTAATCACAAAGCAAAAAAGACTTACTCCAGAAAAAGAAGAAAAAGAAGAAAAAAACTTATCTTAAATTCATTTCAGCACAAAAGTTATCGTATAAACGCTTTATTCGATCGTGAGTTGGTCCTCTACCTTCAACTCCAGACTCAGTAATGATGATTTTTCCACCTAAAAGCTTAATTGAAGTGCCATCATCATGCAATTCTATGCTTTCGTCTGGAAGAATTTTTCTTAATCTTTCAATAAGTTTATCCATTGGGAATGGTTCTCCTTCAATCGATATGGTTTCCCATATACTACCCCGGATAAAAATTTTCTCAGTTTTTTGCCTTTTCTCATTAATAGCATTAGCAAGACAAATTGATAATGAATTTATTTCAAAACCTACAAGACGACCAGTAAAATGGTGTTCTTTATCAATTACTACTCTAACTATCGAATTGAGGGCTTGTGATATTTCTTTATTGAACTCTCTAACAGCATTCGATGCGATGCTCATGATTAATAAAACGAGGAGATATCTGAAAAACTTTGCGAAAAAAGTTAAGTGAGAAAATGATTATTAAAAATTAATCGATTATGAAAGAGAACAATAAGAGTGCAAATCAAGCAGATAAAGATGTTTCGATTTTGGATTATGAAATTCTTCCCAAAACACATTCCTCAATGTATTTAATGCATAAGTATTGGGCGAGAAAACCTGCAAATATCGTTGCACATTACATCCAGCGCTATTGTCCACAAAATGGGATTGTTCTAGATCCTTTTATGGGATCCGGAGTAACAATTTTAGAATCTATTTTTAATAATCGTTTGGCGATTGGCGTGGACTTAAATCCAATGGCTAATTTCATAACAAAAAATACAGGAATATATGCAGATATTCCTAAACTCGAAAAAGCTTTTCAAATAATTAAAAAAGACGTTGAAAAAAAGAATTCACTATTTACAAAGTTATTTGAACTTCAATGTCCATCTTGTAAATCCACTAATGCGATAATTACTCACATAATTTGGTTAAAGAAAAAAGATGATTTGAATCATAAATTAGAAGAAATTCGATTTAAATGTTCAAATTGTGGAGAAATTGTTGCAAACAATTCAAATCATAATGAAATTTTTATTTCAATTAAGCCTTTTGTACTACGACAGGAAAAAAATGCTTTAAATCTACTTTCTCAAGAACAAATAAAAAATCCGAATGTTTCATTCAAATATTCAGATAATCAAGCGTTTATACAACTACGGCATAATTTAAGAAAGCAACCAGAATTAACTGAATTATTTACAAAAAGAAATTACACTTTTTTAGTTTTTTTAATTAATTTAATCAATGGTTTGCCAGAAGATTATGAATATGAGAAAGAACTCTTAAGATTTTGCTTTACAAGCTCTTTGGGACAATCTAGTAAAATGGTATGGGTCATCAATAAACGTAAAGGAAAAAAATTAAAAAAAAAGCAAGTAGGTTCTTGGACTCACCATTTCTTCTGGGATCCATCAAATTTTTTTGATGTTAATGCTTGGAATTGCTTTAAACATAGATTTTCAAAACTCAAAAAGGGAAAAAGAGATTCTAACAAGCGCAATAATGATTCACAATCAATTTTTCAATTAGCAAATTCATTCAAAGATCTTTCAATAGAATATCCTGTTCTATTATGGAATAAATCTTCATCACAATTGGAGTTACCAGATAATGTTATAGATTTTGTTTTTACAGACCCTCCCTATGGAGATTCAATTCAATACGGTGAACTTTCTGCGTTTTGGAATGTTTGGTTAAATCAAAACATGGCTGATTACAAAAAAAAGATTGAATTGGATGAAATTGTAATTAATTCACATCAAGGAAAAAATTTGAATTCATATGAAAAGAAGCTAAAAGAAGTATTCAATGAAGTTTTCAGAGTTTTAAAGCCAAATAAATATATGATTGTGACTTTTCATAATACTTCTTTAAAAATTCGGAATGCTTTGATAAATTCAGTAATATCTTGTGGTTTTGATTTATGTCAAATACTATTTCAATTACCACCACGAGTTTCTATTAAATCCATGCTTCATCATGAAGGTTCTCCAATAGGAGATTACTATATTAGGTTCCAAAAACCACTTCAAAAGACAAATGATGAAAGAAACTCCATTTTAAAATCATTAAATGACGAAGAAATCTATAAAATAATTAAGGAAAATTTCATCGAAATATTAAAAAAACGAGGAGAACCAACTAATTTCATCTGGATTTCAAACTTTTTAGATGAAATATTATATAAAGCCCATATATTTCCATTAGATAATCTGGAAATTTATATTACAAGATTAAAAAATTCCAACTATTTCAATATTAGTAAAGATGGAAAATGGTGGTTTCCAGAAAAACCAAAAGATTGTGAAAAACCGCTAACAACACAAATTGAAGAGTTCCTCAAAAAATATCTTCAAGATCATTGGTTAGATGTGAAAATATCTGATGGTACTAACAAGCAAAAAATCTTTAATGAAATTTATCGAAAGTTTCGAGGTATATATAGTCCAGACAAATATTTGATCAACCAAATAATTGAAAAACTAGTAATTTCTCATATAAAATGCGGAAAATAAAAAAATGGCGAACTGTAGTTATCCTGATTGTGATGAAATCTTAAATTATCTGCCCTTCAAATGTAGGTATTGTGGAGGAACTTTCTGTAAAAACCATAGACTACCAGAAAATCATAAATGTTCCTTTGAACTTCAAATCCAACCTCAAAAAGAAGTTTCCCAAGAGCTAAAATCTTCTAAAGACGAGGCAAAAAAATCAAAATATAATCAAATTCCCGAAAATAAAACTTATGATGAAATTGATAAGGAAATGCGAAATTATATTCGAGATCAAGAAAGAGCTGCAATGCCCCCTCCTCCAAGTCGTTCTGGTGGACTTTTTGGCAGTAGATCAAGAGAATATTCGCCGTTTATATCAAGAACGAATAAACCAATAGGAACTTATTCCATAATGGGAATTTCAACTTTCTTCTTTCTTATCTCATTATATACACCAATTCGACCATATATTTTATTAAATCTAAATAATCTATTAGGTAATTTCTTAATCCACTTTCTTACTATTTTAACATCAATTTTTACAACTATTAACCCTATTTCATTGATATTTACATTACTCATTCTTTTTTGGTCTGGTAAAGTAATTGAATTGCAAATGGGAACTAAATTTTTGGTGACATTATATATTTTATCCGGTATTGCAAATGGATTTGCAATTCTTTTCTTACAATCAATTGGTCTGGTTATTCATAATCAGTTTTTTCTATCGATGACTATAAATTCCAATCTATTTTCTACTCAAAATGGAGCTTATTATGGTCTAATGGTTTTTCTTCTGTATCGAGTTGGCTTAGACAGGGAAATGCGTTTTTATCTATATTTTATTCCAATTCGATTGAAAGCCAGATATATCCTGTATTTTATCATCGGAATTAATGTGATATTTGGAGGCTATGGACTAGTGATACTTTTACTTGGAAATGCACAAGGAGCTTCTAATATTCTATTATATTTTCCACCACTTGCAGGAATTTTAGTTGGGGCTTATTTCTGGAAAAGATTTGGACGTCAAATTGTAAATATTTTTTAAATGATTTTTTTTCATGCAATAACTTTTTTACGCTAAATCTTCATGTTATAATGCAATGAGCAATGAATTTGAGGTTTATTTAGAAATTCCTAAAATTGCTGGTAAAATTGAAATCCCTAATGATCAAAAAATTATGTATATAGGAAAACGGGAAATAAAGAATAGTATTGTAAAAAATTTATCAGATCCAAGAGCTTTCGATTCAATTTCAAGTGTAAGAACCGATAAGAATACAGGAGCCGTGATTAAGCAACAATTTATAATATCTAAAGTAAAAGACAATTATTATATTGAAGACCCAAATAGCTCAAATGGGACATATTTAGGGGGATCAAACCTTAAGCAAAACCCCCCAGTTCCTTTGAAGAATGGGGATGAAATTATTGTTCCCATTGAAGAGAATGGTAAATTAATTCAATTGAAAATATATTTTCATATTGAGAAGAAAAAATTCGACCAATTAGCACATACACAACAGAAAAAAAAAAATTTTCCAACAATTGATTCTGATGAAGCACAATATTCTGATCCCACAATTACACCGACAATTCCATCTCCAGTAAATCAAGCAGTGAATGCGAGTTCATATCAATATAAATCATTCATTTATGATCCAAACGATCCTATGAACACTTCAAATAGTTTTATTATGATACAAAAAATTCAAACCATTCCACCAAATGCTTTCCGATCTAATTCTGGTTTAGACCTTTCTATGGTGTATAAATTGGATAAAAGTGAACTTTGGCATATTTTAGTGGCAGTAGGGCTACTCTTTCTCATGGTTTATAGATATTATATTAATATAAATATTATATTTACAATTATTGCTTTGGTAAATAAAACACCGACGCCTTCTTTGTCTCAATTTTTTATCGAACCTTTGCCTACTGCTCTAATTTTCGGTATTTCATTTATAGTTCATGAATTATCTCATCTACAAACTGCAAAGCATTTCAATTTTCAAAGCAGGTTTTGTTTAACCAAGGTTGGAGTAAAAGCTACTTTAAAATGGGCATTAATTGGATTTCCTTTTGGTTTACCTGGTGCAGCGGTCTCAATTGGTGTCGATCCTGTTAAAGATGAAGATAAGATGGGTTGGATAAAAATTGCAGGACCATTTTCAAATTTTGTTTTAGGAATAATTTTCATTATTGTTGCATTAATCATTCCAAGTGACTTAGCCTTTGATTTACATATAATTTTTGCACAAGCAAGTTCATTAAATTTTGTTTTAGGTGCATTTAATATGATTCCACGTGAAGTAAAAGGATTTGCTTTAGACGGTAAATTTATAATTAAATGGAATAAGCCATGGTACTTTACTTTATTAGCAGGATTGGTAATGGGTTTGGTTATCGCAATTAATTTTTCCCAGATCTAAATGATTCATTATATTTATGGCAATAAATAATCAGAAATGCATGTATACCCGGTTTTTTCTCATTTTTCTATTTTTTAAATCAAATTTCATTGTTTGATTTATTTCTATTATACATTTTTCTTTTCATATTTAATTGAATTTCAAATAAGTTAATAAAATAATAAACATTTCTGTCCAAAAAAATTATAAATATGGAAAACACATTACATTAATGAAATTATTTTTTTTATAAATTTATCGATGTGAATAAAATGAAGAAACTTAGAAATCTTTTTATGATTGGAATTATCTTTATTAGTCTTTTACCAATAAATATTAACCCACAAACAGATATTATTGGCCCTAAATCAGCAAGAGATGAATTTTGGCCACTAATAGTTGGCACAACAGGCCTTGGACACGATCTAGATCCTGCTTTTACTTGGGATTCTTATTCGGATGATATAATTACACAAGTCTGGGAAGGTTTATTTGCATACAATTTAAGTACAGAACAACTGGATATGATTCCCCGGTTAGCTGCCGATAATGGTATTTGGAATACTGAGGGTGATGAATTTAATGTTACTTTGCGTTCAGGAGTAACCTTTCATAATGGACAAGAATTCAATGCAAGCTCAGTAAAATATACGTTTGATCGATTATGGGAACTATGTGTATATCAACAAAATCAAGTAAGGGATTTATATTTTCCTTTTGGATTTAATACCACTGAAATGAATAAAACACTAGGTTATGGGTATATAATTAATGAAACAATTATTGTAGATAATACTCATGTTAGTTTCAAATTGAACTTTCCATATATACCTTTTAAATCATTGTTATGTTTTAGTTCATCGTTCATAATGGATTCCACCACAACTGAAATTGATACTTATATTGAATTTGATGATGTTGCTTTAGGCAGAGCAATTGGAACAGGACCGTATATAATTACTGAATATAATGATTTTAATTATGTTAATTTTGAAGCTTATAATGCTTATTATCGAGGTGTTCCTGCAATAAGAAATATTGTATTTGTTAAATATTCATCCTCAGATGCAATTTCAGAGGCTTTATTAGCGGGTGATATCGATTTTCCTATGAGTATTAATTATGATTTTATGGATGAATTTAACAATAATCTTATGACAATAGTTGAAGATCCCAATGAGATATATATAATCAGTTACTTAGGAATGAATAACGAATTAATTGAAAAAGATTTTAGACAAGCTATCAATTATGCAGTAGATTACGAATATGTAATTAACAATATTTATGATAATATGAAGACACAAATGACGTCGGTTATTCCTAGTAATATGCTATATCATAAAGATTGTGCCGTTCCATATTTAGATATATCGAATGCTCGACAACTTTTAATAAACGCGGGTTTATCGGGCTCACTAGACGAATTTTCAACTAACCAGGATTGGATTGATGTAGCAAATTCAGGATCTCCTCTTTTAAACCTTTCTTATCAATATAATGATGGAAATATTAATCGGTACAACATAGGCATACTAATGATAGATAATTTAGAAAAAATTGGAATTAATGTATATCTTGAACCTCTTTTATGGGAAGATTTTCTCGATAATTTATATAATCATCGTGAGGAACTTGACTTATATGCAATTGGTTGGATGGCAGATTTCAATGATCCGAGTAATTTTATCAATCCACTATTCTCAAACACGTCAGCATCTAACGCTGCCCAAGTCAATGATCCATGGTTGCAAGCAAAAATGAATGATGGTCTAATGGAATCAAATGAATTAAATCGTGAAACAATTTATCACGATATACAAGAATATATTGCTACTGATTTAATGCCTTGGGTGTTTCTTGGGTATTCTTTGGAAATGGGAGTACATACAGCACATTTAGAGAATTTTCAATACAATGCTATGGGTAGAGTGTCATTTTTCGATTGCATATGGGCTGATGATGGAACAGATGGAGATGCAGATGGCATTTCTGATTTTTATGAAAATCATCAATACGGAACAAATCCAAATGAGTGGGACACAGATTTTGATAATGTTGGAGATTGGGATGAAATATTTACGTATAGTACAGATCCAAATGAATGGGACACAGATTTTGATGATTTAGGAGACGGGGAAGAGATTTATACTTATTCTACAGATCAAAATAATTGGGACACTGATGATGATGGTTTGGGTGATGGTGATGAGGTTGCATTCATTACGGATCCTACTGATTGGGACACTGATGATGATTGTTTGTGTGATGGTGATGAGATTAATACTTATTCTACAGATCCAAATGAGTGGGACACAGATGATGACAATATTGGAGACTGGGACGAGATTAATAGTTATTCTACAGATCCAAATGAGTGGGACTCTGATTTTGATGATTTAGGAGATTGGGATGAAATTTTTACATATAATACAAATCCAAATGAGTGGGATACTGATGATGATGGTTTGGGTGATGGTGATGAAGTATTTGATTATCAAACAGATCCAAACAATTGGGATAGCGATAATGATGGATATTCTGATAAGGAAGAAATCGATGCTGGATCTGATCCAAATGATTTTAATATTACTCCTGAAAATGTTGAACCAGATCCACCTTCAGATCCTTTTTCAGAGTTAGATATCCCAGGTTATCCGGTTGCTTTTCTTCTTTCGGTATTTATATTATTATCATTTGGACTTGTAATTTTTATGAAAAAAAAAATTAAGAACTAATTCTTTTTTCCTTTCTCTTTTTTTTCTTAATTTCAAAGAATTTCCAGTATTTTAGTAAGAGTTGTGCATACAAAATCAGATTTTATACCCTCCACACTCTTTTTTTGATCTCTGTTTATCCAAATTGATTTAATTCCTGATAAATTCGCGCCTAAAATATCATTTTGCAAAGAATCTCCTACATGGATTAATTCTTCATTACCACATTTTATTTGTTCCATAGCAAATTGGAAAATTTTGGGATCAGGTTTTTCAATTCCACAATCTTGAGAAAAAATAGCAAATTCAAAAACTCCATCCAATCCACATTTTTCCGGATAACTATTTCCATTAGAAATTAATATCAACTTATATTTTTCGCGTAGTTTATTTAATGTTGGAAGAACATCATCAAAGAGTTCAATATCTTTAAATCGGTGTTTAAGGTAGATTTTATTAAATAAATGAGCCAAATCTTCATTAGAAATGCCAATTTCTTCTAAAGTCTGCTTAAAAGCATAAAATCTGATTTTTTCTAAATTAGGATCTGTTTGAAAATAAGTTGGTCAATTAACTGTTTTGTTGTCATCATCATATAATTGTATAATACCTTTTAAATCACATCTATTCTTACTCTAAACTGTGTGCATCCATTAATTCCGTTATTCAGAATAAAGCTCA